>JAUMZM010000074.1 GCA_030528125.1 Tissierellia bacterium | reverse complement strand
TTAGATTAGATAGTAGAAACAAACCCAGCAAAAAGCTGGGTTTGTCTACGTTCTGTCAGAAAGCATTTGCTTTCTGATTTTTTATTCTTATTAAAATATAAGAATTTTTTTGATTTAAGAAATCATAATGACTTCTTATAATTTTAGTAAACTTCCATGATAAATTTATAATAGATATTTATTTCTCATCTTTTACTATATTTTTGTTCATAATATTTAGAATTTCTATATCTGTTTCTTTCATGCCTTCTTTTGCTATATGTCCGATATTTTTTACTGTATCCTCACATTTATTGGCAACAAGTCCCTCTCCTGGTCTAAAATGTCTGCCTCTTTTGGCCATTTCATAGCCTAATATTGCTCCATTTACTGATGAGGCAATCTTTGCTGCACAAGATGATTTTGCACCATCGCATACTATTCCACTATTTGTAGCTAGTGAATTTGTAAGTGTATCACAAATTACATCAAAACTTTCATCATAAAGATATGCTATGCCATATCCTGCTGCAGATCCTGCCGATACTGCTCCACAATATGCTGATAGATCTCCGATGTATTTTTTCTGATGGATTGCTATTAGATTGGTAAGAATTAATGCTCTTATTAATTTCTCTTTATTAACTTTAAGTGCTTCGGCATACACAAATACTGGCAATGTACAGGCCATGCCTTGATTGCCACTTCCTGCATTTATTACAACTGGAAGTGCACATCCATTCATTCTTGCATCTGATCCTGCTGCAGCTCTTGCGATGGCCTTTGTCCTAATGCTATCATCGCCTATTTCAAGGGTTGTCTTTCCGACACTTTCTCCCCAATCTCCTTTAAGTCCCTCTTCTGATATTGCAGTATTGTAGTCTATTTGTTTTTGAATAACATCTTCTACATCACTGATTTTTACAGTATTTGCAAATTCATAGATGTCTTTTAAGTTTAATAGATTCTTCGTTGATGCTTCTTTTTTGAGAATGCTTTCTTGTTTATGAAGAACTTCGCCATTTTTCTCAATATATGTTATATTGTCATGCTTTGTGACTATTTCAACTACTGCACTATTATCTTCATTAGATTCTTCTATTCTAATGTATAGATTATCTACGCCTTCTTTTAGTTTAACTGTGCAAATTCCATCATTTACAAGCTCTCTTGTTTTTTCGGCGTCTTTGTCGCTAGCTTTACTTATTACCTCAAGTCCAAGCGAGCTATCTCCTGCTACAGCTCCAAGTACTGCTGCAACTTCAACGCCTTTTTGGCCATTTGAATTAGGTACCAATACGGCTTTTACATTTTTGATAATGTTTCCACTACAGATAGCTGTAATCTTTGTAGGCATAGAGCCTAATACTTCCCTACACTTAGCAGAAGCTAATGCTATTGCAATAGGCTCTGTACATCCCATTGCAGGCTTTAATTCTGTCTTTAGTATTTCTAAATAATTATTATATAATTTATTATCCATAATACTCCTCTATTCTCTGATTCATTGTATAATCTCATAATCATTTTAACATTTTATCTATTATAAAACTATAAAACGATTGTACTTTTAAGTTTTGTATATGAAATTATTATAATTAATTTCATAATAATTTAAGTTATTATATCATAAGCATGTCTAAAAATTATCTAGATTTATTTGCTTATTGTCTATTTATGGTATACCTTGTTTGAATAAAAGAAAAAACACACAATACACTTTGGAATTTAAGTTAAATGTAGTAAACTTGTACTTAACAGGAGAAATGTCCTATCAAAACCTAGCAAATGAATTAAAGATAAATAACCAATCAATAATTAATCGATAGATAAACGACTTTAGAAAAAAATATTTTACTAAAAATCAAGGATGGACATATCAAGTAAAGCAATATATCAAAACTAGAGTCTAATGAAATAAGCCAATCCATGTCAAGAAAAGGCAATTGCCTAGATAACTCACCAATGGAAAACTTCTTGGAATATTAAAACAAGAAGTATACTATGGAAATAAATTCTATTCATATGAAAATTTAAAATAAACAATAAAAGATTTCATAAAATACTACAGCAAAGAAAGAATAAAAGAAAAATTAGGATATCTAAATACAGTAGAATTTAGAAAGAAGAATTCAGCATAAAAAATTCCTCCTGATTAGTTTTTCTTTATCCTAATCAGGAGGTTTCTATACACAAAATTTTACACAGTCTCAGAAACTCTGGTATTAGGTCCAACTTTATGAACTCACCATATTAATCTATTCATCACTTTTAATTCATTCTTATTTTATTATCTTAAGCATAATATAAGATAAGTTATCTATAATATATTGAAATATATTAAGCCATACTTTGTAAAATTTTTTCTTCTTACAATTTTTAGTTCCTAGACCTTTTCACAACTTATTTTATATCTGCTATTATTACTGCGATTTTCTTTGAAATAAATTTACACAAAATTTTAGTTAATATATGCAAATCAATTTTTCTATATAATTTTAATTACTTAAAGTTATCTTAGTAATTAGATAACCTAGGATTAGCCACTAGGCTATTAGAAATTTTTAAATTTATAATTTTTTAAATCAAGCTATATCCTAATAGTTATAATTTTATTATGTTTGTTCTATGCTCAACTATCTTCTCTATTGATTCATTCGCATTATTTAAAAGTTTTCTAAGAGATGTGGTTGGTGTCGCTGATTGAAAATCTTTATTTATATTATCTATATAGCTCTTATTTAGTTCTGTTCCTACATTAAATTTCATCATTCCTTTTATAGCACATTTATGAAAATCTTCATCTGATACACCAGTACCTCCGTGAAGAACCATTCCAACATCTTCCAACTTATCTGTCAATTCATTTAATAAGCCAAAGTTAATTTTAGCCTTTCCATTATATAATCCATGAACTGTGCCTATGGCAACTGCTAAAGCATCTATATTTGTTCTATCTACAAAGTCTATAGCATCTTCCACTTTGGTATAAACTATTGAATTTGTTTTTTCTGCTATACCGTCTTCACTTCCTCCTATATTTCCTATTTCCCCTTCAACACTAACATTAAATTTAGATGCATAATTTACAACCTCTATAGTGTTTTTTACGTTTTCCTCATAAGATAAATAAGAACCATCATACATTACACTACTATATCCAGCATTTATTGCCTTTTTTATAAATCCAATGTCTGTACAATGGTCTAAATGAAGACATAAATCTATTTGTCTTGAGTATAATTTAGCCGTACTCACTAGCCAATCTAGTCCTATATATTCTGCAGTTGCTTTTGATGTTTGAATTATCACTGGACTATTTGTTTTTTGAGCTCCCTTAACTATATAAGGAAACATCTCCATGCAATGTAAATTAAAAGCACCAATTCCAGTTTCTCCCTTATATTTTTTTAATAATTCTTTTAAATTTAAATACATTATCTCCCCCTTACAATATCTTTAGACTTTTTCATTAAACTATCAATTTTATCTAAATAGTATTTTATTTTTCCATCATCTCCAACTTTTCTAGACTCATTTAACTGATTATTATATAACTCCATAAGATAAGTGAAGATTTTACCTAATTTATCTTCTTCTTTTATTTTATTTTCAAGTTTACTAATTGCTTGGCTAATATTGCCGTTTTCTACTAAAGCCTTACAATCATCTATAAAAATCTGATCATCTCTAACTTTTTTCTCTTTGTTTTTCTTTTTAAAAAACATCTTAAACTCCTAAAACTCCTACTATAGGCTTAATTACCCATGCATATATTAAAGCTGCAGCAACTGTATCTACATCTGTAGCTGTTGCATTTATAAATCCCATAGAATTGAATATCATTACGAGTAATGCTGGTAATAAAGTTATAAACAATCCGTGGAAAATTCCACCTATAATCGTTCCTCTAGTTCCTCCTACCTCATTACAGAATATACCAGCTGTACCACCAGCAAAGAAATTAGATAACATTCCTGGCAATAACATAGCAAGTCCTATCTTAGGGAATAATAACATTCCGATTACTGTACCAATTGTAGTTGAGATAAATCCTAATGTAACTGCATTTGGTGCATAAGGAAATAGAACTGGACAATCTAAGGCTGGTTTTGCTTCTGGAACTATTTTTAATGCAATACCTCTAAATGCGGGAACTATTTCTCCTAACAATAATCTTACTCCAGCTAATAATACATATACTCCTACTACGAATTGCATTCCTTGAGTAAATGCATATACTATGTAATTTAAATTACCTGTTCTTTCTGCTACTACTTCAGGTCCAGCAAATATAGCTGTTATAATAAATAGAATAATCATTACAATTCCTACAGATAAATATGTATCATTTAAAAATGATAATGATTTTGGTAAATCGATATCTTCTGTTGAATTTTCTTTATTTCCTGTTATTTTTGCTACAGATGCTGCAAATAAATATCCTATTGTGCAAAAATGTCCTAAAGCTATCTTATCAGATCCTGTTATTCTTCTAACTATAGGTTGTGCTATAGCAGGCATTGCAACAGCAAATATACCACCTATAATTGATCCCAGAATTATATTAGATACATTGCCTAAACCAGAATCTGATCCAAAAACAATTACCATAGTTGCCATCCATAATATTGCTTGGCCTGTTAAGAATATATATTTCCATCTAGTAATCCTTGCAATTATTATATTTACCACAAATATTCCTAAGAAAGCTAATGCTATCTCATTACCAAGACCAAGTTCATTCATTGCTTGTCCATTAACAGCTTCGATTGATGGAACTATACCCTCAATTCCAAAACCTTCAGTAAATATTTCACCGAAATAAACTAAGACGCTTACAATTATCGATGAACCTGCTGATAAAACTAAGTATCCAAGCATAGTTTTAAAAGTCCCTGATATTATATCTCCGAGACTCTTTTTCTGAGCTATTAATCCTATTAAAGCTATTAAACCAATAGTAATAAATGCTTGAGTAAGTATATTATTTATTATAAAATTTATAACTACCATAATATCCTCCTATAATTCACCTATTTCTTTTAATACAGGTTCTAATTTTTCTTTAATTTCTTTTTTGTCTATTAATCTATCAAGATAAATTACTTTTGTATTTAGATTGTATTTATCTATCTGATTTTTGAAATTAGATGCCAACATTAAAATATCTGCTCTTGTTCCTGCTGCTGAAGATATATCGCTATGATCTACATTAGCTTCAACTCCTAGATCTTTTAAAACACTTTCAACAGACATTTGACATGCAAAACTACTTCCTAATCCTGCACCACATACAACTAAAATTTTCATTCTAAACTTCCTCCTCGTATAATAGATTTAACAAGTATAAAAAACTTGTTGTTAGTTAC
>JAUMZM010000013.1 GCA_030528125.1 Tissierellia bacterium | reverse complement strand
AATTAAAAAGCAGGTAGGTTTTGTATTTTCTACCTGCTTTGTCTACAGTCTGAAGGAGCTTAAGCTCCCTTTATTAGTCATTTACAACTGTTCCATCTGTTGCATCAATTTCAAAGTCATTATCATCGTTTCCGGTATTTAGCTCTATATCATAGAATAATTTTTGTGTGTCATCATCATAAGATAAAGACCAGCTATCAAGTTTTGCATCGCTGTTATTTGAAGCCTCAATTGCTTTATTTATAGCATCTTCTACGCTAATAGTTGCATCTTTTAGAGAAACAGAATCTAAGGATTTTTCGTCATTATCTTCGTTATCTTTTTCTCTTTTACCTTCGTTTAATTCTTTAGTATCTTTATTTATTGATGCTTCGAATTCTTCACCATTGTCATAAGCTTCGAATTTGTATACCCCACTAATTTCTTCAAACTCAATTGATTTTATTTTTGCGTTTGGATATTTTTCTACAAATAAATCTTCAGCATCTTCAGGACTTAAGCTTTGATCTTTACTTTCATCTAAGTTACTACTATTAGCATCGCTAGAATTAGAATCCATTGAATTATCTTTTGATAAGCTTTCAGTTGATTCTACATTTGTAGAAGCTTTATCATTAGTATCATTAGCTTCATTGCTTCCACAGCTTGCTAAAACCATGCTTGTAACAAGTACCATAGCTAGTAGTGTGTTTTTCTTTTTCATAATAACCTCCTAATGTGATGCTTATTGTAATTAAAATTTATATGGAAATTTTGTAGAAATCAAAATTTTTAAAAGTCAATAAATAATATATAAATCAATAAAAATATTATTCGAATTAATATATATTTGACAAAAGGTGTACAATTAAATAATGGGAAGATTATAAGTTTTTCCCTTTATTAATATGTAAATTTATTATATAATTAAGATAATTGTAATATGGAGGGATTATGACTGAAAATAAGAAAGTAAGAGTAAGATTTGCACCAAGTCCAACTGGATATTTGCATATAGGAGGACTTAGAACTGCTCTTTTTAATTATTTATATGCAAAACATACTGGTGGAGATTTTCTTTTAAGAATTGAAGATACTGATAGAACAAGATATGTAGAAGGAGCCCTAGAGAATTTATTAGAAAAACTTGATTGGGCAAATATAAAAATTGATGAAGGTGTTAAGCTATCTTCTGATGGAAAAGTTACAGAAGAAGGAGAGTTTGGCCCATATATTCAATCAGATAGAGTAAAACAAGGAATATACAATAAATATATAGAAAAACTTCTTGAAGAGGGAAAGGCATATTATTGCTTTTGCTCACAAGAAAGACTTGATAATCTAAGAGCTCAACAAAAGGCTGATGGACTTATGCCAAAATACGATGGTTTATGTAGATCCATTCCTTATGAAGAAGCTAAACAAAGAGTTGCAAACGGCGAAGCTCATACTGTAAGATTGAAGCTTCCAGTAAATACAGATATTGAATTTGAAGATAAAATAAAAGGAAAGATTTCATTTAATACAAATGATATGGACGATCAAGTTTTGATAAAATCTGACGGATTTCCAACATATCATTTCGCAGTTGTAGTAGACGATCATCTTATGGGAATTACTCATGTTGTAAGAGGAGATGAATGGATATCATCTACACCAAAGCATGTATATCTATACGATGCTCTAGGATGGCAAAGACCAGAATACATCCATCTACCAACTGTATTAAACAAAGACCACAAAAAATATTCTAAGAGAAATGGTGATGGAATGGTAGAAGATTTCATGGCTGAAGGATATCTTCCAGAAGGACTTATAAATTATCTAGCACTTCTAGGATGGGCTCCTGATAGCGAAGATGAAATCTTTACTATGGATGAACTTGTTGATCAATTTACATTTGATAGAGTTTCAAAAACAGGAGCTGTATTTGATGTAAAGAAGCTTCAATGGGTAAATGGACACTATGTAAGAAAGATGAGTGTAGAAGATTTAGCTAAAGCTATAAAGCCTTATGCAATTGAAGCAGGATTTTTCGATGAGAGCTATCCTATGGAAAAGATACAGATGCTAGCTGAAACATGGCAATCTGCAATAGATAAGTTCTCTGATATAAAGACACTTGCTAAACCATATTATATTGATGATAAGGATATGGAATATACAGATGAGGCAAAAGAAGCTATTACAACAGATCAAGCAAAGACTTTGTTTAACCAATTTATAGAAGAGCTTAATACTATAGATCAAGTAGATGAAGAATTTGCCAAAACAGTTATGAAAAAGGTTCAAAAGAAGACAGGAATAAAAGGAAAGAATCTATGGTTTCCTATAAGAGCAGCTTTGACAGGATCAGTACATGGACCTGAGCTTGTAAATGCTTTTATGATAATGGGAAAAGATAAGATGAAAGAAAGATTGGAATTTGTAAAGGAAAATTTTTAGATGAAAATATACAATACACTTGCCAGAGAAAAACAAGAATTTATACCTCAAGAAGATAAGAAAGTAAAAATGTATGTATGCGGTCCTACAGTATATGATTATATTCATATAGGAAACGCAAGACCTATGGTTGTATTTGATACATTTAGAAGATACTTACAATACCTAGGCTATGAAGTAAAATACGTTGTAAATTTTACAGATGTAGATGATAAGATCATAAACAAAGCTATAAAAGAAAATGTAGATTTTAGACAAATAACTGAAAAATACATCAACGCATTTATGGAAGATGCCAAGGACTTAAATCTTGATGAGAAAGATACAATTCATCCAAAAGCAACTGAAACAATGGATGATATAATCCAATTTGTAAAAGAGCTAGAAGATATGGGAGCAGCCTATAATGTAGATGGTAATGTGTATTTTGATGTATCAAAAGCCAAAGGATATGGCAAACTTTCTGGAAAGAAAATAGAAGATTTGATTGCTGGAGCAAGCAATAGAGTAGATGAAAACAGTGAAAAGAAAAACCCAACAGACTTTGCACTATGGAAAAAGACCAAGTTAGAAAAAGAGCCTTCTTGGCAATCACCTTGGGGAAAAGGAAGACCAGGTTGGCATATAGAATGTTCAACAATGAGTAGAAAATACCTTGGGGATACATTAGATATCCATGCAGGTGGAGAAGACTTGGAATTTCCACATCACGAAAATGAAATAGCCCAATCTGAGACTTTAAACAAAAAGCCATTTGCAAATTATTGGATGCACAATGGAATGATACAAGTTTCAGGAACAAAGATGAGTAAGTCACTTGGAAATTTCTTTACACTTCATGATATAAAGAAAGAATTTGACTTAATGGTAATAAGATTTTGGTTATTATCATCAAGCTATAGACTTCCAATAAACTTTACAAGAGAGATAATAGAACAAGCCAAAAACTCACTAGATCGTCTTAATAACGCTAGATTTAGAATGGATGAACTATTAGAAAATACAAAAGGAAGCCTAAAAGAAAGCGAAAAATCCCATATAGAATATCTCGATAAATTAGAAGATAGATTTAAAGAAGTTATGGATGATGATTTAAATACGGCAGATGCTATTACGGTTTTATTTGACATAGTAAAATTTGCCAATACAAATCTTAATAATGATTCATCCAATGAGCTTGTAAACTATACCTTGGAAATGTTTATAAGATTAGAAAATGTACTTGGAATAGAAAATAGAAAAAAAGACATTTCAGATCTTGATATAGAAAAAATAGAAGAAATGATAGAACAAAGAGCAAAAGCCAAGAAAGAAAAGAATTATGCACTTGCAGATTCTATAAGAGATAAGCTAGATAGTATCGGAATTGCAATAAAAGATACCAGAGAAAAGACAACTCGGGAGAGGAAATGACAGATAAAATCTATGGAAGAAATGCAGTAATAGAAGCCTTGAAATCTCAAAGAGAGATTTCAAAGGCCTATATTATAAAAGAAAACTCAAAAGTTATTTCTAAAATAATAGATCTTTGCAAAAAGCAAAATATAGATATAGAGTATGTGGACAAAGACTTCTTTAGAGATACTAAGATAAAGCATCAAGGAGTTATGGTAGAAGCAAAAGAGTTCTCTTATACAGATCTTAATGATGTATTAGACAAAGACCTTCTAGTGATTCTTGACAAAATCGAGGATCCCCATAATCTAGGAGCTATAATAAGATCATGTGAGGCTATGGGAGCTGGGGCTGTTATAATACCTGAAAGAAGGTCAGTAAAGGTAAATTCTACAGTATATAAGACCTCAGCAGGAGCCATAAACTACATGGATGTTGTAATGGTTACAAATTTAAAAAGGACCATCGACAAATTAAAAGAAGAAAGATACTGGGTGTATGGGCTTGCAGGAGAGGCAAGTGATCTTATATATGCTACAGACCTAAAAGGAAAAGTAGCATTAGTGATAGGAAATGAAGGAAATGGAATATCAAGACTTGTAAGAGAATCTTGTGATAAGCTTATAAAAATACCTATGATAGGAAAGATTAATTCGCTAAATGCCTCAGTAGCCTGTGCAATATCAGTCTATGAGGTCAAAAGGCAAAATGGTTAGGAAAAAAAAGAATTATTTATACGTAGATGGGTATAACATAATAAATTCATGGCCAAATCTTATAAAAATAAAGAAACATTCTCTAGAAGATGCAAGATATAAGCTTGTAGAAGACATGGCAGAATTCTCGTCTTTAAGCGCAGAAAAAGTAATAGTCGTATTTGATGCGTATAAAGAAAAAGGCATAAGAGAAAAATACGAGAAAAGAGCTAATGTAACTATAGTTTATACAAAAGCTTACCAAACAGCAGATAGCTTTATAGAAAAAGAAATCCATAGACTTGCAAGAAGAGAAAATGTAAGAGTTGCAACAGGTGATAACCAAATCCAACAACTAGCACTTGAAAGAGGAGCTATAAGGATTACAGCAAATGAGCTAAGAGCAGAACTTGAAGCAAAAAGAAAGACAATAAGAAGGGCCAAAAAGTCAGATCACATAACTAATAAGAAAGCATTTCCTCTTTCACAAGAGGTTTTAGATAAACTTGATAAAATTGGTAAAAAAATAGAATAAATTTCACTCTAATAGGAGATGGTTTTATGGATAAAATAGATTTTGATAAGATAGATTTCAATGACGAGGTAGTCCTAAACAAACTTAGAAATTTCTTTGAAAAGGAAGAATTATCTGTAGAAGAGATGATAGATTTGTATGAAGGATTGGACTTGTCAGAAAAAGAAGAACTTGATGATTATTTGAAACAGACAACAGATCTTACAATAAGACCTGCAGCTTTCTTAGCAAGAGTAGAAAGAAAGGATATGATGAAACTATCAGATCTTACAAATGAAGAGATAGTTTATCAATTCCAACAGGGAAATCAACAAGCTCTATCAGCCCTTGTAGACAAAAACCAAGGACTTGTAAGAAGCAGAGCATCTTACTTTTACAAATCACATGGAAATGATTTGGAGCTTGAAGATTTGGTCCAATCAGGCATGCTAGGAATGATAAGGGCAGCAGAGAAGTTTGATACAACTTTAGGTTATAAATTTACAACCTATGCATACAAATGGATTGATAAAGCCATTAGAAAGGCAATTAATAAGGAAGGACATACAATAAGAATACCTGCCGGTAAATACTTAAAACTAAATAAGCTTAAGCAAATACTAAAGGCAAATCCTGAAGCAAGCGAAAAAGAAATCTATGAGATTTTGAAAAAAGAAGGAATAAACAAAAAGCAGGCGGATGATCTTTTCCTTATAAATAGAAATCAAGTCAATTCAACATCACTTAATATCAATCTAGACAGCGAAGATTCTACAGGAGATGAGCTTATGGATATGGTAGGTGATGATTCAATGGCAGTAGACGATCAGATTCTTGAAAAAGATATGGAAATGTCACTTATGTATGCACTAGATCAGCTTACAGATAGAGAAAAACAAATAATAATTTATAGATATGGGCTTGATAATGAAAAGCCTAAGACTCTTGAAGAAATAGGAAAGATTTATGATCTTTCAAGAGAGAGAATAAGACAAATAGAAAATCAAGCACTAGAGAAACTAAAAGAATATAGCGAAGAATAAAAAGATAGCTTAGATTTGTAATCTAGGCTATCTTTTTTTCTTGTGAACCCCAAAAAACATATAGTCCAAAATAAAAATATGAAGTTGTTCAAATATAATAGATAAGAAAAATAAGACTATAAAAGTTGCAATCTTGTTTTTCATAGTAGAGATTATATCAAATCTAAATAGTATATTTGAAACCATCGGGAAAAGATATAACAAAGACATAAAATAATATTTTGATAAGCCTATTTTGTCTACATTGCTACATATAAGCTTAAATACAAAATAGTAAATTAATATCATAGAGAAAGGAAGATCTAATTTGTAAAAGAAATATTTCTTAGCCATAAAGACTTCAGCTATTAGAAGAAATACAGATAAGAATAATCCGATTCTATATTTTGATTTATCTACATTCTTTATATTCATATTTGAAAATAAAGTATATAAGAAAAATAGCTTTAATATTTCAGAATAATCTACTAGAAAAGCTGGCTTTTCAAAAATTTGCGTACATAAAGACACTATAAGAGCTATAGTTCCAAGAGCAATTAGAAAATATCTTCCTATTAATTTTACAAATACTCTATCTATTATAAAAAATACCAAAATTATAAGAAGAAGAGAGTAGTTTTTTTCTAAATATGATAATATATCTTTTAAAATTTCATTGTTATTGAAAAGATCAATTCCATGTATGAAAAACATATCAATAATAGAAACTACTATAAGTGGTAAGAATAAAATAAAGCTATTTTCCTTTTTGTTATTTAAAAATATGGCAAAATAACATATTACATATCCTAGAAAGCTCATAGTCAAAAGATCGGGTTGTATTAATTGTTTACTTGTCCTTGTAAAGATTAGAAATATCAATGATATAATCATTAATATATCTATAATATAGAAATTTTTAGATTTTTTCATAGTATCACCGATATTATTATAACAAATGGGGTAAAAATAACCAAAGGAGATTTCATGAAAAGGCAAGAAAAACGTAGCGAAAGATTTTACGCTAATAAAAACCAAAATAGAAAATTAAATAATCCCCACAAAAATAAGAAATATCGAAAAACAAGTCCACGAAGAAGATATAATATCAGAAGAAAAAGAAGAAATAATAAGGGACTTGTGTATGTTTTCTTTATATTTGTGATAGCTTTAATTGCATTTACAGTTACTAAGAAATCTCCAGAAGAGACTTTTAATAGCGGAATAGAGGCCATAAAAGAAGCCAATATATCAAAAGAAGAGAAGATTTTTGATAAGATGGATGAAGTTTCTCAGACTATGGCAAAATATTATAGCGATGATAAAAGTGTTCAAGATGAATTTCTAAAAAGTGCTTTTTATAATTTGGATGCAAAGATTGTATCTGTAAAAGAAAGCAAAAATGGTATCTATATAATCGCAGAGATTTCAAATGTCAATTACATGAAAATATATAATGACCTAGATTATAGTGCCGATTTGGATTCTGTTTACTTTGATAGTTTGAAAAATTCCAGTAATGTAGAAAAAACAGAAGCAGAAGTTCTTCTTGTAAAGAAATTCCATGGATATAAGATTTGTGAGAGCGAAGAATTTATAAATGCCTGTATTGGTGGGGCATTAAATAAAAATTGACAAGAAGTTGACAAACAAACTAAGTTGGAATATAATAATAATATCTTCAGGGCGAGGTGTAAATCCTCACCGGCGGTTATAGTCCGCGAGTTAACACTGAGATGGCGAAATTCCATCACCGACAGTATAGTCTGGATGAGAGAAGATATTCTTTAATCGGCCCTGAATAGCGGGCTTATTTTATTGCCCAGAAATTTCAGGAGGAAGAGATGACAGATAAAACCCAAAGAAGTGTTATTAGTACGACTAAGTTGGTAAAAGTTGCAATCTTAGGAGCAATGGCATACTTATTGCTATTTATACAAATTCCATTGCCATTTGCACCACCATTTATGAAAGTTGACCTAGGAGATGTTCCAGCATTGATTGGAGGATTTGCACTTGGTCCAGTTGCAGGTGTTGCAGTAGAATTTATAAAATGCTTATTAAATCTAACTAAGACTACAACAGCAGGAGTTGGAGAACTTTCCAATTTCATTGTAGGTTCTATATTTATAATAGTTTCTTCAGTTATCTATAGAAGAAACAAAACAATGAGAACAGCAATTATAGCAATGGCAGTAGGACTTATTTGCATGACAGCAGCAGCTACATTATCTAATGCTTTTGTAATATTCCCACTTTATGGAAAGATCATGGGAATACCAATGAGCGCATTTGTTGAGATGACTTCAGGATTGAATTCATTTGTAACAAGCTATTTCACATTGATGATTGCAGCAGTTGTTCCGTTTAATTTATGCAAAGGAATTATAGAACTGTCGGTTACTACGATTCTTTATAAAAAAGTATCTCCCATACTTAAAAGATAAAGCAATAAAAATAAATAGTAAGAATTGACTCGCCCAAAACTTTATAGTTTTGGGTTTCTTGTTTACAAGATAAATAAAATTTTAATAGTATAATAGCTTTGGTGATAGAATGAAAATAAATAGTATTAATGAATTAGAAAAATTCGCATATAAATTAAAAGAAAATTTAAAACCATCAGATGTAGTAAATCTAATAGGGGATCTTGGAGCAGGTAAGACTACCCTTGTGCAAAAAATAGGAAAATATATGAATGTGAAATCAGATATAGTAAGTCCTACATTTGCACTTGTAAATATATATGATGGAGATATTAGGATATATCATCTAGATCTTTATAGACTAGAAGATGAAGATCAGATATTAGATATAGATTTTGAAACATATCTTTATCCACAAGATGAAATAACATTTATAGAATGGTCCAATAAGGCAGAAAGCTATATGCCAGATGATATGATAAATATTGAAATAAAAAAACTTAGCGAAAATGAAAGAGAAATAATTATAGAAAAAAATACAAAAAGGGGGATAGAGATCAATGAGAATATTGGCAATTGATACATCTACTATGATTTCTACAGTTACAATATTAGAAGATGACAAAATTATAGGAGATTTCAATGTAAATCAACAAAAAACACACTCAGAATCCCTAGTTCCAATGATTGAGACATTACTTGATTTGTTGGGACTTAGCATAAAAGATATAGATCTATTTGCAATAGCTAAAGGACCTGGATCATTTACAGGATTAAGAATAGGAATGACTGTTGCAAAGACTTTGGCGCAAGTAAATAACAAGCCAATAGTATCTATAAGCACACTTAAAGCCCTAGCTTTAAATGCTTCAACAGATAAATACACAGTTTCAATGATTGATGCAAGAAGCAATAGAATCTATGGAGCAATGTATAAAGGCTATGACAAAAAAGAGATAATAAAAGAAGATCTATACAAAATAGAGGATTTTTCAAAGCTTGTAAATGAATATGAAGGTGAGAAAATCCTTATAGGAGAAGTTTCAAAAAAATACAAAGATAATTTTAATGACGCAAAAGTACTAGGATATAATTATGACAATTGTATTGGAAAATCAATTGTAAGATTAGCAGATGAAATGAAAGAATATGAAGATGTATTTTCTATAACTCCAAACTATATGAGAAAAAGCCAAGCAGAAAGAGATAGAAAAAAATGATAAGAGAAATGACTTGCTATGATATTGATAGAGTATATGAAATAGAAAACGAGTCATTTTTTGAACCATGGAGTAAGAAAATACTAGTAAACGAATTGTTAAATAACAAGCTTACAAAACATTTCGTCCTAGAAAAAGAAGGAATAATCGTAGGATTTTATATATCAAGATTTGTAATAGATGAATCGGAACTTGATACAATTGCTATAAAAAAAGAGTACCGAGGACAAGGTCTTGGTGAAGAGCTTATAAATCATTATATAAAATATTGCGATAATAAAGGTGTAAAAAAGATTTCTCTAGAAGTTAGAGTTACAAACGAAGTTGCAATAAATCTTTACGAGAAATACGGATTTGTAAAAAGAGGAATAAGAAAGAATTATTATAGTTATATAAACGAAGATGCTTATACAATGACAAGAGAGGTAGAATGAAAGATTTTTATACAATGGGAATAGAGACAAGTTGTGATGAATCATCAGTCTCTATCCTAAAAAATGAAAGAGAAGTATTAGTCAATCTAATTTCATCACAGATTGATATTCACAAAGAATTTGGTGGAGTTGTACCAGAGATAGCATCAAGAAAGCATCTTGAAGCTATAAATCCACTAATAGATAAAGCACTAAAAGATGCAAATATATCTTACGATGACCTAGATCTAATAGCAGTTACAAAAGGACCTGGACTTATAGGAGCACTACTTGTTGGAATTTCAGCAGCAAAAGGCTTATCACTTGCTACAGGTAAGGATTTAATCGGAGTAAACCACATGCAAGGACATATATGTGCAAATTATCTAAGTAATCCAAGCTTAAGGCCACCATTTGTAACATTAGTTGTAAGCGGAGGACACACATATCTATGTGTTGTAAAAGATTACACACATTATGAAGTAGTTGGAAAAACAAGAGATGATGCAGCAGGAGAAAGCTTTGATAAGATTGCAAGAAGCATTGGATTAGGATATCCCGGGGGACCTAAGATAGATAAATTATCCAAAATAGGAAATCCAAAAGCCATAGATTTTCCAAGAGTAATGCTAGAAAAAGATAGCTATGATTTCTCATTTTCTGGACTAAAAACAGCAGTTCTAAACTACATCAATAACAGCAAACAAAAAAATGAAGAAATAGTTAAAGAAGATGTAGCAGCAAGCTTCCAACAAGCGGTTATAGATGTATTAGTAGAAAAATCAATGAGATTAATGGATGAAACAGGTTATAAAGATTTTGCAATAAGTGGAGGAGTTGCAGCAAATAGCACACTTCGAGAAACTTTAAAAGAAAAATGTGAACAAAAAGGCATAAACTTCTACTATCCTTCAAATATACTATGCACAGATAATGCCGCAATGATAGCAATGGCAGGATATTTAAATTATAGAGAAGGCGAAAAAAGCGATAATTACCTAAAAGTTTATCCAAATCTCGAGCTTTAATATAAAATTATAGGATTGCAATAAGCTTTATAAAGTTTATTGTGATCTTTTTTATAAAATATCTTAATAATATATATTTACTAAAGATAATGAATAAGTTTGAATTTGATTAGTCTTGAATAAAAATATCAGATTGTTATAATGGAGTTGGATAAATCGTTTACATAAGAAAAGAGGTTATAAATGGAATACAGATTAGAATCCGATAGTATCGGAGAAAAGAAAGTTGAAGCTAATGCCTATTATGGTGTTCAAAGTTTAAGAGGTATGGAGAATTTTAGAATAACTGGAAATCATACACATCCTGAACTTATAAGAGCACTTTGTAATATAAAAAAAGGTTGTGCTATTGCAAATAATATGGCAGGAGTATTAGACGAAGATAGAAAGAATGCTATTGTCTATGCCTGTGAAAAAATTCTAAAAGGAGAATATCAAGATCAATTCATAACAGATATGATTCAAGGTGGAGCAGGAACCACTCACAATATGAATGCAAATGAAGTAATTGCAAATATTGCAAATGAGAAGATGGGAGGAGGACTTGGAACTTATGAATATGTCCATCCCAATGATCATGTCAATATGAGTCAATCTACAAATGATGTATTTCCAACTGCAGGAAAGATTGCCACATTAGTTCTATCAAAAAAAGCCAAAGAAGAGTTAGAACTTTTTATAGAAAGTCTTCAAAAAAAATCTAAGGAATTTGATAATGTATTAAAGATGGGAAGAACTCAGCTTCAAGATGCAGTTCCAATAAGATTAGGTCAAGAGTTTCACGCTTATGCATCAGTTGCAAAAAGAGATCTTAAAAGAATAGAAGCTGCAGAAAATAACATAAGACAAGTAAATATGGGAGCTACTGCAATTGGAACAGGAATTAATGTAGACAAAGTATATTTTGAAAATATAACTCCTATAATATCTGAGCTTACAGGATTTGATTTAGTTCAGGCAGAAGATTTGATAGATGCTACAAATAACCTTGATTCACTTGTTGAGATTTCTGGAGTATATAAGAACCTTGCTACAAATCTTTCAAAGATTGCATCAGATCTAAGACTTATGGGATCCGGTCCAAAGACGATGGTTTCAGATATTATTCTTCCACCAAGACAAAATGGTTCTTCAATTATGCCAGGTAAGGTAAATCCTGTAATCCCTGAAGTTGTAAATCAAGTTGCATTTAGAGTTATTGGAAATGATGTTACAATAACAATGTGCTCAGAAGCAGGACAACTTGAACTTAATGCATTTGAACCAGTGCTATTCTATTCACTATTTGAAACAATTGAAATAATAACAAATGCTCTAAACACATTTAGAATAAATTGTATAGATGGAATTAAGCCAAATTACGAACAACTCAAAAAAGACGTGGAGATATCTGTTGGAGTTGTAACAGCACTTGTTCCACATATAGGTTATAGAAAAAGTGCAGATATTGCAAAAGAAAGCCTAAAGACTGGAAAGAGCATAAGAAATATTATCCTTGATAATAAGCTTTTAACAGAAGATGAATTAAATGAAATACTAGATCCATTAAGCATGACAAGACCTGGAATTGCAGCAGAGCATTTAATAAAAGAGAAACTTAGAAAAGAACTTAAAGAAGTAAAAAAACATCTTGATTAATATAAATAAATTTAAAGCCTCCTTTTATGGAGGCTTTTTTATATAAAAAATTATAAGATAAATTCTTTAAAATTTAAATTTTCTAAAGAAAAATTCCTCTTCTTTCAATTTGTAGTGTTTTAATATATAATTAGTCTATGAGAAACACTAAAAGAAACAAAGCTGAAGAAAAGTTTATAAATATATATAGCAAAAAGACAAAAATTTCTGCAATCCTTTGGCTATTATCAGGATTTGCTGTGTTGGGGTTTGGTTTGTATTTTTGGGAGTATTTTGAGATTGTATCAGGTATTGTATCTATTGGAATAGCAATTGTAAAATTTACCAATAAGATAACTTCATCAAAGCGCTCTCGTATAATGCAATTTGAAAACAACTCTTTACATATATACATGATACTTGTAGTATTTTTTTCTTTGGTAAATCCATGCGGACTTGTAGCAGTAATATTTGATATTTATAGAAGAGATTGGTGTTTAAGAAACGGAGCAATATGAAAACCTCAAAAAAATTTTTTATATATTTATTGATAGTCTTGGTATTATCAACTTCTTGCGTCAATAGAAGAATCTATTCTTTAAATCAATCAAGAAAAGATGTAGAAAGCGTAAAGTTAAAAGATATTAACAATGACTTAGATGAAAATGAAGCGGAAAATACATTTTTCCCAGATGATGTCAAAAAATTTAAAACATACAAAGATTATTTTGATTGGTATGATTCACTGGAGTCTCCTCCAGTTCTTACATTGCCCAAACCAGAAACTCCTAAGCCTCTTACAAATGAAGAAATGATAGAGGATTATGAGTATTTTTTTAAGATTATAAAAGAGAATTATCCATTTATAGAACTTATAGAAACAGAACATGGATATAATTTTATAGATAATCATGACTTGTATCTATCCTGGGTAAAAGAATGCAAAAACGACGATGACTTCTATAATGTATTGCAAAAAATCATAGAGCAATTACAAAATAAGCATGCCATGATAGCAGATAGATATTATGTAGAAAATAGCTTAGAGCATTATTCGCATTATTGGAAGACAAGAAGTATGTTTCTTGAGTTTTTGTATATGAATACACAAACAGTAAGAAATAGATATGATCTAGAAGGCATGCAAGTTTCAGGAATAGACAAGAAAAACGGAAGAAATAAGCTTTTCGATAGAGATAGAAGCAATGAGAATCTAGAAATAAAAGAGATAACTGATAATATTGTTTCAATTAAAATAAACGAAATGCTTGCAACTTATGATTGGAAAAAGGATAAAGATATATTAAATGATTTCTGTGATAATCTAAATAACTACAAAGCCCTAGTAATTGATATAAGAGGAAATGGAGGAGGAAATGTAGATTATTGGCAAAAATTCCTACTTCCAAAAATCATAGGCAAAAAATATAAGACAGATAATTATATGTTCTTTAAAGATGGAGATAGGACAAAGATAGTACTTGAAGATGGCGATTATAATTACCAAAAACTAGAAGATATAAATCTATCTGATTTGCACTTAGAAAATGAAGAAGCGCTAAAAAACTTTAGCTACTTTGCAAAAGAAACTATAGAAATTTCCCCAAAAGATAGTGTTGATTTTAAGGGAAATATATATCTACTAATAGATGACAAGGTCTATTCTGCAGCAGAATCTATGGCAAGTTTTTGTAAAAACACAAATCTTGCAACACTTGTTGGAGAAAGGACAAGTGGAGATGGAATAACACTTGGAGTAATAAATGACTATCTTCCAAATTCAGGCTATGTATTCTCATTTACAAATTCACTAGGATATACAAGTGATGGTTCTCTTAATGAGAAAGATAAGACAACACCTGATATAGAAGCTACAGATTATAGACAAATGATAGATATAATAAAAGAAAAAGAAGGAGAAAACTAATTTCTCTATGGATATTATAATAAAAAAGCCCGCTAATAATGGAAGATTAGAAGTAATATCATCAAAATCCTATGCGATTCGAGCAATACTTATAGCTGCAATCATAAATTCCAATATCAAAATAAAAACAACATTATCAAATGACATATTGGATATAATAAATCCACTAGAAAAACTAGGCTATGTTTTTGATGAAAGTAACGGCTATTATGAAATCTACAGAAAAGAAAATATCAATAAAGCAAATATATACATCGATAGATCAGCAACAGCTCTAAGATTATTTATGATGAATTCTTGCTTTTTTTCAAAAGAAATAATTATAGAAACATCCGATAATTTATCCAAAAGAAATCATACAGAGCTTATAAATCAAATGAGAAAAGTAGGCCATATAGTAGAAGGAGAAAATCCGATTTGCATAAAATCCTTCAATCTACAAGAAAACACATTGACATTTGATACGAATATAACAAGTCAATTCATATCAGCAGGACTTATCTATATAGCATTTAATGGAGGAAAATTAGAATACAAGGGCGATTTGAATTCAAAAAGCTATATTGATATGACAATACAGACTCTAAGAGATTTTGGAAGGATAATTGAAAGAAAAGAAAATACATTCTATTTAAAAGAAAAAACCAAATATAAGAAAATATATGAAGTAGAGGCAGATTATTCAAATGCCTCGTATTTTCTTGCATCAGGAGCGTTTGGGAAAGTAAATATATGTAATCTAAATCCCAATAGCATACAACAAGATAGAAAGATAATAGATATACTAAAAGACTATGGAGCAAATGTAAAAGCAAATACAATAGAAAAGGGAAAATACAATTACCTTGACATAGACTTAGAGCAAAATATAGATTTGTTCTCACTTATAGCCATATTGATGACCAAAAAAGGTGGAGTAATAAGAAATATCGAAAGACTAAAATACAAAGAATCAAATAGAATCATATCACTATCAGAAATGTTAGAAAGATTAAATGCAAAATTTGAAATAAATGATAATAATATCATAATTTATCCATCTAAATTAAAAGGAGCTACAATAAATTCCTATGATGACCATAGAATAGTAATGGCAGCAGCATTTGCAAGAAATCTAACTGATGAAGATATAATAATAGAAAACTATGAGGCTGTCGAAAAGAGCTATCCTCAATTTTTCGAAGACTTTAAGAAACTAGGGGGAGATTATGAGATTAGATGAATATAGATTAAATATAGATCAGATTGATAAGAAGATAAATGATCTATTAGATGAAAGATTTGATATTGCAAAAGAGATATCTAAAATAAAGAAAAAAGAAAATATAAATCTTACAGATAATAAGAGAGAAGAAGAAATATTCAAAAGATTAGAAAATGAAAGATATTCAAAAGATAAAATCGAAATATATAAAAAAATAATAGAGCAATCCAAGAAAATCCAAGATACAGATAATATAGTATTAGTTGGAATGCCTGGAGTTGGAAAGACAAGTATTGCAAAAGAGATATCAAAAATAAGCGATTATAAATTCATAGATTTAGACTATGAAATAGTTAAAAGATATGGAGATATAGAAAAGATCTTTCAACAAAAAGGCGAAGATTATTTTAGAGATGTAGAACAAAAAACTCTAGCTGAGATAGTAAAAGATAACCATTATGTACTAGCTTCAGGAGGAGGAAGCATAATAAGAGAAGAAAATCATAAAAGTCTTAGAAATAACTCAAAAGTTTATTTTCTTGAAAGAAACTTAGAAGATCTTCCAATAGCAAATAGACCTTTATCAAAGACAAATCCATTAGAAGAACTTTATAAAAAGAGACTTCCTTTGTATAAGAAAGTATCAGATAAAAAAATATTTAATTACACTATAGAAAAAAGTGCACGAGATATCTTAGAAGATTTTAATAAAAATTAAAAGCAAGCTGATATTTAGCAAAAGTTTTATTTTAGCTTTAATATCAGCTTATTTATTGTCTAATTTATACTATAATTTCAAGAAATAGATAAAAGTCATTAAACTCACAAATCGTTTTCTTAGGGGGGTAAAATTTCAACCTTACGCGATTATATAAATTATGATATTATCTTTTTAAGAAATGAGGTAGCAAAATATGAACAAGAAAAAAGAAGGCTTTATTAATCGTATTGATCACAGAGTATGGCTATTGATATCCTTTGCATTGGCTATTTTGATTTGGGTTCTTATAGCAAATAGCGAAAGTGGTAGATTGATTTTTGCAAATCCTATTCAAGTTGTAAAAGCTCTTATAAAAAAGGTTTCCGACGGAACACTTTGGCCTCACATTTATTACTCATTAACTAGAGTATTGATTGGTTTTGGCCTTGCATTTATTGTATCTATTCCAGTGGCATTTTTAATGGCTTGGTATGAACCAGTAAGAAATCTTATAGAACCATGGATTCAGTTTATAAGAAATATCCCACCATTAGCATATATCCCACTTGTAGTATTAGGAGCAGGAGTTGGAGAAACATCAAAAATCATAGTTATATTTATTGCAGCATTTTTGACATTGGTTATAACAATATACCAAGGAGTTAGAAATGTAGATAAAACTTTGATAAATGCAGCAAGAGTTTTGGGAGCAAATGAATATCAGATATTTTTCAAAATTATTATCCCAGCATCTATTCCATTTATCTTGGTTGGTTCAAGATTAGGTTTGTCAGCTTCCCTTACAACACTAATTGCAGCTGAGTTAACTGGTGCATCAAAAGGACTTGGAATGTTTACAAGACAAGCATCTTCATCCTTTATGTTACCAGAGATGCTTTTAGGAATTATTCTTATTGGAATAATTGGTATGATATTTGAAAAAATTGTTAGATTCTTAGAAAGGAAGTTAACTGGATGGCAGGAAACAGTGGAATAAAAGTAAAAATCGATAATGTCGTAAAGAAATTTGAAGGCAGAAATGGTGAAGTCACTGCATTAAATGGAGTGAACTTAGAAATTAAAAACAACGAATTTATCTGCGTTGTAGGCCCATCTGGTTGTGGTAAATCTACACTTTTAAATATCATCGCAGGATTACAAGAACCAACATCTGGAGAAATCTTAGTAGATGGGAACAAAGTTACAGGACCTGGAAAAGAAAGAGGAGTTGTATTTCAACAGTATGCACTTTTCCCATGGCTTACAGTTAGAGAAAATGTTGAATTTGGTTTAAAACTAAACAAAGAAAGATCCGAACAAGAGATAAGAGAAATCTCAGAAAAGTATTTGGATATGGTAGGACTTAAGGCATTTGCAGATAGCTTTCCTAAAGAGCTATCAGGAGGAATGAAGCAAAGAGTTGCAATTGCAAGAGCTTATGCAGTAAATCCAAGCGTTTTATTGATGGATGAGCCATTTGGAGCATTGGATGCCCAGACAAGAACACAGTTGCAGACAGAACTATTACATACTTGGGAAAGTGAAAGAAAGACATGCTTTTTTATAACACATGATGTTGAAGAGTCTGTAATATTAGCACAAAGAGTTGTAATAATGAGTGCTAGACCAGGAAGAATAAAAGAAATTGTACCGATTGATATCCCTTATCCAAGAGATCAAGAAACAAAAATGGCAGATAGATTTGTAGAATTAAAAAATTATATTTGGTCTAAAGTATATCAAGAATATTTAGAGGTTAAAAAATAGGAGTAAAAAAATGAAAAAAGGTAAAAGCTTATTAAAAATCATGGGAATGATGTTATCATTATCACTTATGGTAACAGCTTGTGGAAAAGGAAACAATGAAAACGCAAATTCAACACCAACTTCAGATAATACATCTAAAGCTGTTGAAGAAACTAAAGAATTAGACAAAGTAAGAGTTGCATATATGCCAAATATGGGATCTGCATCAGCACTTATTGCAGCTAGAGATTATGGATTATTTGAAAAATATGGTATAGATGTAGAACTTACTAGATTTTCAAATGGACCAGATGAAATAGCAGCAATGGGATCTGGAGATATAGATATTTCTCAAATAGGTCATGGAGCTCACAAGCTTGCAATTGAAGGACAAGCAGTTATATTCCAACTTGATTCTACCTCATTAGCTGACGAAGTTATAGGAAATGCATCAAGAGGAGTAAAGACTCTAGCAGATTTAAAAGGCAAAAAGATAGCATCAACAATGGGAACAAGTGCAGATATTATATTAAAACTTGCTTTAGAAGATGCAGGATTAACTGAAGATGATGTTGAAATAGTAGAAATGGATGCATCAGGAGTAGTTCCATCAATGGTATCAGGACAAATAGATGCAGTTGCAACTTGGTCACCTGGAACAGTAACTATAAAAGAACAACTTGGCGATGATGCTGTAATGCTTGCAAATAATGAAACATATATTGATAAAGCTACTTTCCCATCAAGCTTTATAACTACAAATAAATATGTTGAAGAAAATAGAGATGTTTTGGTTAGATTTGCAGCAGCTATACAAGAAGCACAAGATTTAAGAATTGAAAAACTTGATGATGTAGCAAAAGCAGTAGCTAAAGAGACAGAATTAGACGAAGAAACTATGCTAAACAGCAAGAACGAAGGTAACTGGGAGACTTCAGGAGCAACTTTCTTAAAAGATGCACTTAAAGATGGTACAGTAAAAAAATACTATGAAAATCAACAAAAAACATTCCTAGATGCAGGAGCTATTAAAGAAGAAGTACCAGTAGAAGATTATGTACTATTTGATATTATGCAAGAGGCTAACGATTTAGCAACTAAATAAGTATTTTGACAAAGGGAGTGTTTTAAACATTCCCTTTGCTAAAATTATCAACTGTATATGTTATAATTTAGCCTAGAAGAGAGGTTAAATATGCTTATAATTTTATTACTAATTATGTTAGTTACAACTATATATCTTGTATTTCGAAGAAAAGACATTCTTAGTTTCTGTGTATTAATGATATGTACATCGTTTTTATTCATATTCTTAGGTGTCATAACAACAATTGCAAAATCAGGAGGATATAGTAAATCTAGCATAAGATTTCTGTTTTTAGATAAATCCATACAAGTATTTTTGAGAAATATGCCTGTGACATTTGGGATGATAGGATACTTGGTTGCTATTGGAAGAACCATTTTCCCCTATTTTTTGCTGCTATTAGCAATTGAGTGTTCTATGATTGTATGGATTAGAAGAAATAGGAAAAACTTGATTTATATTTTATCAATTTTGCCAATTATTTATCTTATATATTATTATCCACCTATTTTTAAACATCTTGTTTCAGGTAGATTTAGACTTTTGGTATTTAATATCTACATGACTAGAATTTTGATAATTTCTTATATAGTTGTAGCTTTTATTATAATATTGATTGAGTATTTTTCTATTACTATAAGAACTTGCAAAAAAGAATTTCGATATATAGTTCTTGGTATGATTGGTCTAACATCGCTTTATTCTTTATATGCATTCCAAGATCCTGCACAAATTTACAATATGTTTATAAGTGAGTATATATCGATGGGATCTTTAACTTATCTAAATCAAGAAATGAGTAGTGTAGGTTATATAAGTACATTTGCATTTGTTATTTTGTTTTTGATAATTGGAAATTTGGGACTTATTAGATATACAAATATCAATTATCTAGAATATAGAGAAGATGTAATTTTTAAAAAGAAATTTGACAATAGAAGTATGGGTGTGTCTGTTTTTGCACATAGTCTTAAAAATCAAATTCTAGCTGCAAAGGTTATGGATAGAAGACTAGAAAGAGCACTTAATGCAGATAAAATAGACAAAGACAAATTATATGAAATTTTAGAAAAACAAAAAGGCTTGCATGAGCAGATGATTGCTCACATAAATTCAGTATATAAAAATATTAATCCAGGCTCTGTAAAATTATCTACAGTTAGATTATCAGATATTATAGAAATGAGCGTATCTAGATTTTTAAAATCTGATTATGATTCTAATTTAGAAGTTAACTTTGATTTTGATACAAAAATTCTAGCTGACAAGGATCAGCTTGGTGAAGCAATCTATCAGCTTCTTTGTAATAGTGCACAGGCTAATGCCGAAAATATAAGTTTAAGTATAAGACAAGAAAGACTTTATTATCTTATATCTGTAAAAGATGATGGAGATGGCATAGAAAAATCAAAGCTTAAGTATGTATTTGAGCCTTTTAAAACATATAAGTCCACAACTGAAAATTGGGGACTTGGACTTTATTACATCCGTTATGTAATAAGGGAACATTATGGAAAGATTACTATTGATTCTACCGCAGGAAAGGGAACCGAAGTGCAAGTTTTATTGCCGAAGTATTTAGAGAAAAATGAGTGATTTTATGATAAAAGTTGTAGTTTCAGAAGATTTTGATATTTTAAGAGAAGAAATTGTTGAAATTCTATCAATGGATGAAGATATAGAAGTAGTAGCAGATTTTTCAAGAGGAGATGAAACTGTAAAATACGTCTTAGAAAATCCAGTAGATGTTGTATTGATGGATATAGATATGGAAAGTCCCAAGGCAGGAATTGCCGCTTGTGAAGAAATTTATGACGAAAAGTCTGATACAAAGGTAATATTTCTAACAGCCTATGAGGTAGATGGTATTGTTATGGAAGCTATGGGTGTTGGAGGAATAGATTATATTTGTAAAGAAAATTTCGATAAGGATTTAGTTACAAGAGTAAAAAACGGATACTCAGATAAGGTTAGCTTTGACCCATTTGTAACCAAAACTCTTAGAAATGAATACAGTAGGCTTAGATATTCAGAGAAAAGCTTATTATTTTTTATAAATAATGTAGGCAAACTAACACCTGCAGAAATTGAGACTATGAGCCTTATTTTAGATAATAAGACGAATAAAGAAATCGCAGCAGATAGAAATGTAGAAATGTCCACTGTAAAAAGTCAGGTTAGAGCGATTTTGAATAAATTTGGATGCAGTACTAAAAAAGAAGTTATTGGAATTATAAAAGATTTAAAATTGGAATATTTGTTTTCGAGAGGAGAAAAATGATGGATTATTTTAAAATTGAAAAAGAAGACCTAGGAAAAGACAGTGCTTTGCCAATATTGAAATTAGGCGATTCAGGAGAAGTATTTTATGAAATAGCACTTAGAATGGTAGAAGAAATTGAAAAGAATAATAAGTCAAACAAAAAGACTGTATTTATTGTACCAGTAGGACCAGTAGGACAATATCCTATATTTGTAAGATTGGTAAATTCAAGAAAGATAGATCTAAAAAATACCTGGTTTATAAATATGGATGAGTATTTAACAAATGATAAACAATACATAGACATAAATAGTAAATTGTCATTTAGAGGATTTATGAAAAGAGAAGTCTATGACAAGATAGATAAAGATCTAGTTATGGATAAGTCTCACAGAATATTCCCAGATCCCAAAGCTCCAGATAAAATATTAGAAAAAATTAATGAGCTTGGTGGAGTAGATATTTGCTTTGGAGGAATTGGAATAACAGGACATATGGCATTTAATGAACCAGAAGATATAAGCATAGATGAATTTAAAAACAAAACCACAAGAGTAATTGAAATTGCAAAAGAGACAAGATGTGCAAATGCCATTGGTGATCTAAATGGAGCAATATCAGCTATGCCAAAATATGCTATAACAGTTGGTATGAAAGAAATCCTTGGCTCTAGAAAGATAATATTGGGAGTTTTTAGAGATTGGCACAGAGCAGTTGTAAGAGAAACTTTGTATAGAGAAGTAACTTCTAATTTCCCAGCAACTTTCATTCAAAAGCATCCTGATGCATTGATAATAGCAAATGATAATGCAAGTAAAAGACCATTCTAAAGGAGAAATGTATGATAACATCACTAAAACCATTATTAAAAGCTGCCCAAGAGAATAATTTTGCTTATGGAGCTTTTAATGTAAATTCAGTATCTCAGATAGAAGCTGCACTTAGAATTCATGAGATTTTCAATTCACCTATGATTTTACAAGGAGCAGAACTTGCAAATGCATTTATGAGTGGCAAAAATGACTTTAAAAATGCAAGCTTTGAAGAAAAAGTAAAAGGCATGAAAATAATGGCAGATGCATTTTATAAGATTACAGAAAAATCAAAAATCCCTTCAGTTTTGCATCTTGATCATGGCTCATCATTTGAGATTTGTAAGGCAGCAATAGATGCAGGTTATACTTCAGTAATGATTGATGGAAGCTCAAAGCCATTTGAAGAAAATATAGAAATTACAAAAAAAGTAGTAGATTATGCAAATAAGCACAATGTAAGCGTAGAAGGAGAACTTGGAGTATTAGCAGGAGTTGAAGATCAGGTATTTTCAAAGACTTCAACCTATACAAACCCACTAGATGCAGTTAGATTTGTAAAAGAAACAGGAGTAGATACACTAGCTATTAGTTATGGAACAAGTCATGGAGCAAATAAAGGAAATAATGTAGTTTTAAGAAAAGAGATAGCTATTGCAGTAAATGAGTGCTTACATCATGAAGGACTTGATTGCGCATTGGTTTCTCATGGTTCATCAAATGTAGATCCATATATGGTAAAACAGATTAATGATCTTGGTGGAGATATCAAAAACGCAGGTGGAATACCAATTCCACAACTTCAACAGGTAATAAAATCTGGAATTAGAAAGATAAATGTTGATACAGATATTCGTCTGGCAATAGCAAGAAATACTAGAGAGTTATTAGAAAGAAATGAATCTCTTCTAGACGATAAATATGTGAAAATGATTGATCAAAGATTAAAAGAAAATCCTAAAGACTTTGATCCTAGATACTTTATGCAAGATATAATCGATACTATGATTACAGGAGATATTCCTACAGATTCTCTACAAGAAGTCATAGATTCTATGAAAGATGCAGTAATGGAAGTTTGCGGAAGGATGATTGTAGCATTTGGAAGCAACGAAAAATACAAATTATTAGATATCTAAAGGAAATTTTATGAAAAAAATTTATGTTAATTTTAAGAGATTTGATATTCCAACAGATTTTGGAGGGGTAAATTCTCTACATCCAATAAAAACTTGGGCAAGTGATATTATAAGAGAATTAGATGGAAAGCTAGAAGATTTTAAGGATATAGAATTTACTTTTCTATTTCCAGAAACTCATCTTATAAATGCACTAGAAGAAAATCCCAAGAATATAAAAATAGGAACTCAAGGTGTATATAGACATGATGTAGAAAAAGGCAAGAATTTTGGAGCATTTACTACATTTTTCCCAGCAAGTGCAGCTAAGGCACTTGGAGCAAAAGCTACATTAATAGGACATTGTGAAGAAAGAAATAATCTAAAAGAAATCATAAAGACAGTAGGTGGTGATGAAGATAAACTTCATGAATTATTAAATGCATCAGTAAAAAGTGCAGTTAATAGAGGTCTAGACGTTCTATTTGCAATAGGTGAAACCGTTGAAGAGCAAGATAACTGGAAAGAAGTTTTAGCAAAACAGCTAGAAATTGGACTTAAAGATGTAGATAAAGACAAAATTACCATAGCCTATGAACCTGTATGGGCAATTGGACCTGGAAAGGTACCACCAGATAAAGAGTATATACAGAAAATAGGAAAATTTATAAAAGAAAAGACAAATCTTCCAGTAGTATATGGTGGAGGACTTAAAGCAGACAATGCCAAAATGCTATCATCAATTCCTGAAATTGACGGAGGACTTATAGCACTTACAAGATTTAGTGGAGATATTGGATTTTATCCTGAGGAATTTTTAGAAATAGTTAATTTATACAGAGGAGTTTAACAATGAAATTAGAATTTGAATACGGACAAGGCACAATGAAAGCCGAATTGCCAGATAATACAGATGTATTTATACCAGGAGAGACAGTAAAGGATCCTCCGTTTATTCCAGAAGATCAATTGGAAGAAAAATACCTAGAAAGTATTAGAAATCCAATAGGAATGCCACCATTAAAGGAACTAGCAAAACCAGGATATAAAGTTACTATAGTATTTCCAGATAGAGTAAAAGGTGGAGAGCAAAAGACTTCACACAGAAAGATGGCAATTAAGATAATCCTAAAAGAGCTCTATGATGCTGGAATAAAAAAAGAAGATATTCTTTTGATTTGTTCAAATGGACTTCATGCCAAAAACACCAAAAAAGAAATTTACAATATACTTGGCGATGAGCTATTCAATGAATTTTGGCATACAGGACAAATCATAAATCATGATAGTGAAGACTATGATCATTTGGTTAATCTGGGAACAACCAAAAGAGGAGACCCAGTAATAATGAATAAATATGTCTATGATTCAGATTTAGCAATCTTAGTAGGACATACTCAAGGTAACCCTTATGGGGGATATTCAGGTGGATATAAGCATTGTTCAACGGGTATCACTCATTGGAGAAGCATTGCAAGTCATCATGTACCAAGTGTAATGCACAGAGATGATTTTACACCAGTAAGCACACATTCTTTAATGCGTAATAAATTTGATGAAATAGGTATGCACATGGAAGAATGCATGGGCAAAAAGTTTTTCGTATGTGATGCAGTTCTTGATACAAAGAGCAGACAAATAGCTATATATTCAGGTTATGCAAAAGAACTTCAACCTATAAGCTGGGAAGTTGCAGATAAGAGAACCTATGTTCATTGGGCTGAGAAAAAATACGATGTTTTAGTATTTGGTATGCCACAATCTTTCCATTATGGAGATGGAATGGGAACAAATCCTATAATGTCAATGCAAGCTCTTTCAGCACAGATTATTAGACACAAAAGAGTTCTAAAAGATAATTGTGTAATAATTTGCTCATCTTTGACAAATGGATACCTTAATGAATATCTATGGCCATATTTACCAGAACTATTAGAACTTTATAAGAAAAATTATTCTCAAACTCTTCCAGATCTAAATAGATGGGGAGAATATTTTGCGACAAATGAAGAATATATAAGAAGATATAGATTTACAAATGCATTCCATCCATTCCATGGATTTTCTATGATAAGCTGTGCTCACATAGCAGAGATGAATACAGCAGCTATCTATATGGTAGGAAATCAAGAGCCAGGATGGTCAAGAGCAATGGGACTAAAGACAAGAGCAACATTTGAAGAAGCCTTAGAAGATGCTAAGAAAAAATACGTCGGAGAAAATCCAAATATTTTGGCACTTCCTTTGACATTTAAGACAACAGCAGTCCATTTATGCATGAAAAACGAAGGGAAAACAGAACTAAAAGGATTTTCTCATCCATGCGGATGCTAGTAAGAGGTAAAGATGAAAAGAGTATTTAGAAGCAATAATATAGTATTAGAAGATAAGATAATTTCTGGAGATATACTTGTTGAAGATGGAGTTATAAAAAAGATCAGCAAAGAAAAGCTTAGCTGTGATGATTTGGTTGATTTAAAAGATGACTATATCTTTGCAGGATTTATCGATATTCACACCCATGGAGGATATGGAGTAGATGCAAATAAAGCTGATCAAGAAGGCTATAATACAATATCAAAATTCCATTCTAGAAATGGTGTTACAGGATATTTGTCATCAGTTCTTACAGATACTAAAGATCAGACTATTTGGTGTATAAATGAAGCTAATAAAGCCATAGAAAATAACAAAGAAGGTGCAAAACTTCTAGGAATTCATCTTGAAGGACCATTTTTAAATAAAGAATTTAAAGGGGCAATGCCAGAAAATCTATTAAGATATGGCGACATAAATCTTATAAAAGAATATCAAGATATAGCCAAAGGAAATATAAAATATATTACAATTGCTCCAGAATTTGAAGAGAACATGGAAATGATAAAAGATCTTGTAGATCTTGGAATAGTAGTATCTGTTGGTCATTCAAATGCAACTTATGATCAGACCTTAAAAGCAAAAGATCTAGGTGCAAAATCTGCAACTCATCTAATGAATGCTATGAGAGCTATTCATCAACACGAACTTGGAATTGTAGGTGCTACACTTATGTCTGATTTGTATTCAGAAACAATAATTGATGGTTTACATCTTCATCCTACAACAGTGAAATTTATTCTTCAAAACAAAGGATATGACAAGATGGTTGCCATAACTGATTCTATAATGGCAGCAGGTCTTCCTGATGGAGAATACATGTTAGGAGTAAATGAGGTAATTGTAAAAGACCATGATGCAAGATTAAAATATGGAGATGTAAGAGCAGGAAGCACTTTGACATTGGATAGAGCATTTAGAAACTTTATCAAATTTACAGATTCCAAAATTTTAGATGCACAAAAATTATTTAGTAGAAATCCTGCAAGGCTATTAGGTCTTGATGATATAGGAACTATTACAGAAGGCAAAAAAGCAAACTTTACAATAATGAATAAGGATTTAGAAGTTACTAATACTATAGTAGAAGGAGATGTAGTGTATAATAGTGAAAAATCTAATTAGCGTAAAGAATTATTCCAATAAAAATTTAGAAACTTATAAGAAAGCTCTAGAAATTTATAAGGAAAAAAGCGAAGAAATAAAGTTTTTGTATAAAAAAATAGACGATCATAATATCGAAGTCTTAGAAAAACTTTCCCAAAAGATAAGATCTCAATCAGATGTATTTATAATAATTGGAGTAGGTGGCTCAAATGGAGCTTCAAGAGCTGTAATAGAAGGACTTAGTTCAAGTGATATCAAAATCGAATACGCAGGAAATAGCCTATCTCCAAAACACATAAGAAAAATCTTGGATATTGTAAGGGAAAAAGATGTAAGCATAAATATCATTGCAAAAAACTTCAAAACTTTAGAGCCAGGGATTCATTTTAGAATGATAAGAGAAGAAATGGCCAAAAAATACACTAAAAAAGAATTAGAAGATAGGATAATAGTTACAGGTACGAAAGATACTCTATTAGAGAAGATTGCAATAGATAATAATTACAAATTCTTAGAATTTGATAAGGAGATTGGTGGAAGATTCTCCGCATTTACAAATGTTCATCTTCTTCCAATAGCTGTAGCTGGAATAGATATAAGAAGATATTTAAAAGCAAGAGATGAGTTTTTAAATTCAAAAGAAAATATAGAGAAAATCTTAGAATACGCTTCATATAGATATGATAGTTTCCAAAAAGGAAAAGTTGTTGAAATTCTATCTTCAACTGATCCATATCTGTCATATTTTAACAAATGGTGGGTTCAGCTTTTTGGTGAATCACAAGGAAAGGATAATCTTGGAATTTATCCAGATTCGATGGTCTTTTCAGAAGATCTTCATTCAATGGGTCAATTTATTCAAAGTGGAAATCCAATATTTATGGAGACATTCTTAAGAATAAAAGAATATGAAGATGTGAAAGTTTATAATTCAAATATACATGATGAATTTGAGTATTTAGATGAAAAGGCATTTTCAAATATTAATAAAGCAATGGAAGAAGCTTCAATAAAAGCACATTTAGAAAGAAATATTCCAATATTTGATATACAAATAGATAGTCTTTCTATAGAAAGTTTTGCAGCATTGTTCTCATTTTTTATAGTTGCAGTAATAATTTCAAGTTATCTTATGGGTGTTAATCCATTTGGACAAGAAGGCGTAGAAAAATATAAAAATGCGATGAACAAGAATTTAAGGAGTAATTGATATGGGAAAGAATTTATTAATAGTACATGGTGGAGGTCCTACAGCAGTTATAAATTGTTCATTAGCAGGAGCCATAAAAGCTGCACAAGATAATCCTAATATAGAAAGAATCTTAGCTGCAAAAAATGGAATGGGTGGATTATTAAAAGAAGAATTTATCGATCTTACAGATATATCAGATCAAAAGCTTAAGCTAATATTAAATACCCCAGGTTCTGTAATAGGCACTAGTAGAGATTCGCTTTATGAGAAAGAATACAAGAAAGCAAAAGATATCTTGAAAAAACATAATATTTCTTATTGTCTATTAAATGGTGGAAATGGAACTATGGATACTACAGCTAGACTTTCAGAAGTAATGGAAGGTAGCAATATAAATGTAGTTGGAATACCAAAGACTATGGATAATGACCTTGGAAAGACAGATCATTCTCCAGGATTTGCATCTGCTGCAAGATATATGGCAAAGACAACCAAAGAAATAGTTGCAGATGTAAAAGGACTTCCAATCCATGTTGTCATATTAGAATCAATGGGAAGAAATGCAGGTTGGGTAACAGCAGCATCCGCTCTTTCTTCTACACAAAATGGATTTGGACCAGATATTATACTATTGCCAGAGATACCATTTGAAGAGGATAAGTTCTTAGAAAAGATAACAGATCTTAGAAAAGAAAAATCTGGAATAGTAGTTGTAGCAAGTGAAGGGCTAAAGGATACAAATGGAAACCTTGTAACAAAGCCAATATTTAAATCAGATAGAGCTGTATATTATGGAGATGTCGGATCTTACTTAGCATCCCTTGTAATTTCAAAGCTAAATATAAAGGCAAGAAATGAAAAGCCAGGATTAATAAGTAGAGCAAGTATTGATCTAAGATCTACAATTGATATAGAAGAAGCCTACAATGTAGGTAAAATTGCAGTAGAGAAAATCACACAAGGATATACATCATCAATGGTTTCAATCAAAAGAATATCAAATACTCCTTATAAGGTAAAATATGAAATGGTAGATCTTACAAAGGGAATGATTGAAGAAAAACAATTATCTAGAGATTATATATCAGAAGATGGATTTTTTGTAACGGAAAAATATATTGATTATTTAAAACCATTAGTTGGGAAATTTGATGATGAAATGATTTGTTTTAATAATTAGAAAAATTTTAAGAGATTGGCTAAAACCAATCTCTTTTAATATAAAAAATACATGAAATAAATAACAAATATCGCATTAATTAAAAAATAACGAGAAATTTTTGTGATAAAGTGATAAAATATTAACATGATACAAATATAAGAATACACTTTAATAACTTAAAGAGTGTATTTGGATAAGAAAATGTAAAAAGGTAAAGCTAATCGTAGAAAGGAAGACAATATGAAAATTATAGTATGCGATGATTATGATCAAATGAGCAAGAAAGCATCAGAAATTGTTTCTGATATAATCAAAGAAAATCCTAAAGCAAAATTAGGTCTTGCTACAGGTTCTACACCTGTTGGAATGTATGAAAATTTAGTTAAAGATTACGAAGATGGAAAGATTGACTTTAAAGAAGTTAGCAGTGTAAACCTTGATGAATATGTAGGTATAGATAAAGACAATCCACAATCTTATCAATACTTTATGAATGAACATCTTTTTGATAAGGTAAATATAAACAAAGAAAACACTCATCTTCCAAAAGAAGACGGATCTTTAGAAGAATCTGTTAAAAAATATGACAAGTTATTAGAAGAATTTGGACAAAGAGATGTACAAGTTCTTGGAATTGGCCCTAATGGTCATATAGCTTTTAATGAGCCTGATGATAAATTAAATATGCATACTTCAATTATTAATCTAAAAGAAGAGACTATTGAAGCTAACTCAAGATTCTTTGATTCAAAAGAAGATGTACCAAAACAAGCTATGTCTATGGGAATGGCTGATGCATTTAATGCAAAAACTCTTCTTGTTCTTGCAAGTGGAAAAAATAAACACAAGGCAGTAGAAAAATTTATGCACACTGATAAGATTGAGACAATGTTTCCTATGTCATTTATAGCACTACATCCTAATTGCTATCTTATAGTTGATAAACAAGCTTACGAAGGATAATTAAAAATCTTAAATTTAAAAGAGTGAATGTCAATATGGCATCCACTCTTTTTTAGTTTCTATTTAGAAAGTTTATTGTATTCTTTCTCAATTCTTTCTATTAAAGAATCGTCTTTTATATTTGTAATTTCTTTTATTGTTTCTTTAAGACCTTGTGTTTTTATCTTTTCTTGTAGACTTACTGCCTGATTGTCACTTTCATTTTCGAAATGTAGTGCTGCTGCTGTTCCTATGATTAGATTATCTACAGGAAGATTGTATGATAAAGCTGTATTTAGTGGCTTTATGAATCTTTCATTTTCTGATAATTTTCTAATAGGTTCTCTACCTACACGTTTAACATCGTCTTTAAGATATGGGTTTTTGAATCTATTGATTATTTTTTCTATATATGCAAAGTGCTTATCTTTATCGAATCCGAACTTTTCGATAAGTGCTTTTCCAGATTCTTGCATTATTAATCTTACTTGATTTTCTATATCTTTATCATTTATAGCTTCATCAATTGTGCTATATCCATGTAAACTTCCAAGATATGCTGTTGATGCATGTCCTGTATTTAATGTAAATAGCTTTCTTTCTATATATGCTAGTAGATTATCAACAAGATTCATTCCATAGATTTCTGGAATTTCTCCTTTAAATTCGTCTTTTTCTACATTCCATTCGTAGTAGTTTTCTACTGTTACATCAAGAGGATTTTCATTTGTTGATGGGGGAACTATTCTATCTACAGAACAGTTTGGAAATCCTATATATTTATCTGCGTATTTCTTTTCTTCATCGCTTAGATATTTATATACATTTTCTTTTAATGTGTCACTTGCTTTTATTGCATTTTCGCAAGCTATTAGATTTAGATATTCATTGGAATTTTCTTTGTATCTTTTTGCAATTCCCTTAGCAATTTGTCCTGCTATTTTGGAAAGGTTAAGCGGTCCTACTGCTGTAGTTATTATTGAACTTTCAGCAATTTCATCGATTATTTTATCTGTTGTTGAATTTACGGCTGATACATCTTTTACTTTTATTTCTTCAGTTTCTACGTCTTTTATATGAATTGTATATTCTTTTTGGTTGTTGATTTCATCTATTACGCTATCAAATACATCTGCAAAGACTAATTTATAACCGGATTTATTTAGTAGATATCCTATAAATCCTCTTCCAATATTTCCTGCTCCAAATTGTATTGCTTTTTTCATATACTAATCTCCAAATGCTTCTATAAAATCTTTCTTATCGTTGGTATCTTTTAATCTATTTACTAGATCTTCTTCGATTTTTATTGCTACATTTGAAAGTATTTCAAGATGTTCATCATCTTTTCCTGCAATTCCTATTACAAGATATGCTTTTTCTTCTCCAAAATCTACTCCATTAGGATATTGTAGGAATACTATTCCGCTCTTTTTGATTGTCTTTTTGGCTTCATTTACTCCATGAGGAATTGCAATTCCCATTCCCATGTATGTTGTTGTAACTTTCTCTCTTTCAAGCATATAGTCAATGTACTTTTCATCTACGCAACCTAAGTTTACAAGTTCTCTTCCTGCTCTTTTTATTGCGTCTTCTTTGGATTCACTGTCTAAATTTAAAAATATGTTTTTTTCTTCTAATTTGAGTGCCATTTTTTGCCTCCTAAATTTATTTTACTATCAATAATTATATATATTTTGTTTAAAACTGTTTTTCTTATTTCATTTTCATTAAAGCTTTCGATTGCTTTAAAGAAATTTTCATTTTCTATGATTTCAGAACTTAGTAAGCTAAATAACTTTATTATCTCTTCGTTATTTATCTTATTTGAAATCATTACTATAATATTTTGATTGGAATCTTTTATTTTCCCAAAGGCAAGCTTGGGTTTTTCTATATCGCATTTTGCATGTAATAAGTGCAACTTGTATTCTTCAAAATATGTTGTGCTTATCTTTTCTCTATCTATTAGAGCTTTTTTGATCTTCTCATATTCTATCTTATTATCTGAGATGATTTTTGCTGATAGGATATGAAGATCTTTTGATTTTTCTTTGGTAAAAAATCTTATATCATCAAATAATCTATTAAGGTTATTTGACACGTTGTATATTTCTTGTGCTAGGGTGTAAGAATCATCTTTAACCAAGGATTTGTCGGTGATTTTTGAATCTAGGTTAAGATTTTTGCTGTAGTATTTCTCTCTTGAAAGCTTTTTGAGCTTTGTTGTAATAAAAACATAGTCTTTCTCGCTTGGTATTGCTGGCATTTCGATATAATCGATGTTTTTGATATTATTTTCTTCGATTATATTATCAATATCAACTGTAGAAACTATAAGATCTATTTTATTATCTTCTAGGTATTTTTTATTTAGCTTCATCACTGAAGCATTGCCTACTATATTAATATTATTAAGGTGGTTTCTAAAGTTTGTTGCAAGAAGCATTGATGTTCCATAGCCTGTAGGACAGACTATAAGAACATTTATTGATACTGTTTCTACAATCTTTCTTTCAATTGATGTTATAAAATGGATTGCTATATATCCTATTTCATCATCTGGTATTGGATTATTGATGCTTATATTTGATATATCATTAAATATCTTAGGAGAAATTTTCTTTAATGCTAGAAATATTGGATTGTATTTTTCTTTTATTTCATCTAAGATTGGATTTTTTATATTAAAGTTAAACTTTAGCCTTGTTAGTGCTGGAATAAGATGAGTTTTTAAATCTTCTTCTAGTCTTAAATCGCTTTTTAGATCAAGCTTAAATATTTCTTGCATTCTATTTATTAGAGCATCTGATATTTGATAAGCTTCTATTATATCTTTAACATCATTTTCTTTTTGATTTTCTCCTATTATCTTTGCTCCTTTTATGTGCATTGCAACATAATAGACTTCAAATTCTGGGATTTCTATTTCAAATTCTTTTTCTAATTCTTCGATTATTTTTTCTGCGAAAATATATTCTTTGCTATCTTTTAAATTATTTATTATATTTTCGCTATAATCTAGCTTTTTGTTTTGCTTTAGTCTTTCTATGGCAAGTGATATGTGGACAAGAAGTCCAATATATGAGTTATCAGAAAGAGATATATTAAGCTTTGCAAAGACATTATTTAATGCGTTTTTTGTTTTTTCCATTATATTTCTATCGATCATTGAAAGGACGTCATTTTGTCTTATAAAATCAACCTTTGTATCATCATTTATGCCTCTTAGTATCTCAAGCTTTTTATCATCATTTAATACTTCATTAATAAGTCTAGCTTGAGCCTTTCTTATGGCTCTTTCTTCGCCTTGTATGCTTATTCCTTCACCACGTTTTCTTATTAGCTTTATATCATATATAGAAAGCCATTTTTCTATAAAATTCAAATCTTCTGATAGGGTTTTTTCTGATATATCAAGATATACAGAAAATGCGAAGTATTTTATAGCTTGCTTTGAGGTAAGAAGCCTTGATAATATAAAATTAACTCTTTCTGTTTTCTCATATTGCTTGCTTGAATCTATCATATCCAATAGTTCATAGAGGTAATTAATAGCTTGTTTGTTTTCATTTAACATAAGACCTTTTCCAGGCTTTTTTATCAAATCAAAGTCATTTTCAAATAGAAATTCTTCTATGCCAACCAGATCCCTTTGGACTGTTCTTGTAGAGATATCAAGGTTATCGGCAATGTCTTTTACTGTGATATACTCTTTATCAGAATCAGAGATTATATGGATGATATTTTTTTGTCTTTGGGATAATTTTGGCTGTTTCATTATTTACCTCTATGATTTGGATTATTGGATTTATTTTTTAAATCTTTTAGCTAATTCATCGATGTTTTTGTCACTTAAGAAGTTTTTGATTGGGATTATTTCGTAACCTTTGCTCTTATCGATTCTATCAACAAGATTTTCATTAGTAACTATTACATCTGCTCCTTCAGGTATTTCAGAAACTGATGCGTGTGTTACTTCTACATCATAAGGTGAATCTTTGATTATATTTCTAAATCTTGAAGCGCCCATTGCTGATGAGCCCATTCCAGCATCACAAGCAAATACGATCTTTTTAACGTTTTGTGCGCTCTTTTCAACTTCTTGTGTTTCTTTGTTATCTGATGGTTTTGATTTGGATTCTTCTTTGCTTTTAGCTAAATCTTCTTTTGCTTTATTGAAATCTTGTGTAGTTCCTTTAGAATAAGCTCTTTTAACAAATACTGATGCTACAAGGAATGATACTACTGTTGCAATAGCTACAGCGATTAGGATTTTAACATGATCTCCAGGAGCTGCCATTGTCATTATAGCAATTATTGATCCAGGAGATGCTGCTGATACTAATCCAGTACCAAGGATTACATTTGTAAGAACTCCACAGAAACCTCCAGCTATAACAGCTATTAATAAGTAAGGATTCATCAATACATAAGGGAAGTAGATCTCATGGATTCCTCCTAAGAAGTGAATTATTATTGCTCCAGGTGCTGAGTTTTTGGAATCTCCTTTACCAAATATAAAGTAAGCTAGTAATATTCCAAGTCCAGGACCAGGATTTGCTTCTAGTAGATACATTACTGATTTACCAGCTTCTGCAACTTGATTTGCTCCAATAGGTGTAAATATTCCGTGATTAATAGCATTATTTAAGAATAAGATTTTACCAGGTTCAACAAATATAGAAACTAAAGGTAGAAGTTTCTTACCTATTAAGAAATCAACTCCATGTTCTAGAACTGTTGTTAATCCACTTATGAAAGGTCCAATTGCATTATATCCTAGTATTGCAAGTAACATTCCTATAATTCCTATTGAAAAGTTATTAACTAACATTTCAAATCCAGTAGGTATTTTATCTTGTACGAGTTTATCAAATTGCTTTATAACCCATCCTGCAAAAGGTCCCATAATCATAGCACCAAGTAGCATTGGGATTTCAGATCCTGCAATAACACCTGCAGTAGCAATTGCACCCATTACAGCTCCTCTTTCTCCTGCAACTAATTTACCTCCAGAATAAGCTATAAGTGTAGGGATTAAATATTTCAACAAAACATCAACCATTGATGCTAGATTTTCGTTAGGCAAATATCCTGATGGAATGAAAAGAGCTGTTATAAAGCCCCATGCAATAAACATTCCTATATTTGGCATAACCATAGCACTTAGAAATCTTCCAAAGCGCTGAACATTGTTTTTAACATTCTTGTTTTTCTTTTCGCTCATTTTTTCCTCCTCTGCCACAAATCATAAGTGGCTATCTATGTCTATATTATATTATCAGGCTAATGCCTATTTCAACATAAAGAAAACGTACATTTGTCACTATCAATGATGACATAATTTCCACTTAAATAAAAAAGGAATAACAAAAACAAAATAAGCTCTTAATATTAGTAAATACTTATTTGACAAAGATTAAACCACATGGTAAAATGCTTAAGTGCTGGGGATTTTAGACAAAAACTAGAATATACAGCAAATATTTAGAAAAAAGGAGGTGCATTATGCCTACAATCAACCAACTTGTTAGAAAAGGAAGAAAGAGTGAAAAAACTAAGAGCAATACTCCAGCTTTAGGTTACAACTTTAATACACTTAAAAGAAGACCTACAAAGAGCAACTCACCACAAAAACGTGGAGTTTGTACATCAGTAAGAACAGTAACTCCTAAAAAACCTAACTCAGCATTGAGAAAGGTAGCCAGAGTTCGTCTTACAAACGGAGCAGAAGTATTATCATACATTCCAGGAATTGGACATAATTTACAAGAGCACTCTGTAGTCCTTATCAGAGGCGGAAGAGTAAAGGATCTTCCTGGTGTTAGATACCACATTATAAGAGGTACATTGGATACTGCCGGAGTAGAAAACAGAAAACAAGGTAGATCAAAATACGGCGCAAAAAAAGCCTAATATGATTTGAGTGCATAATGTACCTATTATATATAGAGTATGTCTTGCACGACGACCCTAGGGTCGAGTACTAAAGATATTACATTTAATTGGTAAAGGAGGGAAGTAAAGTGTCAAGAAAAGGACATATACCAAAAAGACAGGTAATGCCTGATGCTAAGTATAACGATAGAGTTATAACAAAACTTATAAATAATGTTATGCTTGATGGCAAAAAAGGCCTTGCAACAAAAATAGTTTATGATGCCTTCGACGAAATCGCAAAGACAACAGGCGAAGACGCAATAGAGGTATTCTATAAAGCTTTAGATAATGTAATGCCAACTCTAGAAGTTAAAGGAAGAAGAATCGGTGGAGCAAACTACTTAGTTCCAATGGAAGTAAGACCTGAAAGAAGACAAACTTTAGGACTTAGATGGCTTGTTAACTTCTCAAGAGCACGTGGCGAGAAAACTATGGTAGAAAGACTTGCTAAAGAAATACTTGATGCATCAAATAACACTGGCGCAAGTGTTAAGAGAAAAGAAGAAATGCACAAGACAGCTGAAGCAAACAAAGCTTTCGCTCACTATAGATATTAATAATTTAAGGGGGATTAAGTTTGCCTAGAGAATATTCACTAGAAAATACCAGAAATATAGGAATAATGGCACACATCGATGCAGGAAAAACAACTGTAACAGAAAGAATGCTCTATTATACTGGTATTACTTATAAAATAGGTGATACTCATGAAGGAACAGCTGTAATGGACTGGATGGAACAAGAAAAAGAAAGAGGAATCACCATCGGTTCAGCAGCAACAACTTGTCATTGGAAAGGTAATAGAATTAATATCATCGACACCCCAGGACACGTTGACTTTACAGTTGAGGTAGAAAGATCTCTTAGAGTTCTTGACGGAGCTGTTGCATTATTTGATGCAAAAAGCGGAGTAGAGCCTCAATCTGAAACTGTTTGGAGACAAGCAGATAAATACAATGTTCCAAGAATGTGCTTTATTAATAAAATGGATGCTACTGGCGCAGATTTCTTCATGTCAGTAGATACAATAAAAGATAAATTAAAAGCAAATGCTGTACCAATACAAATACCAATAGGTGCAGAAAAAGACTTTGTAGGACTTATAGATTTAATTACAATGGAAGCTGAAACTTATGAAGATGATCTTGGAAAAGACATTGCAGAATCAGAAATTCCAGCTGAATTAAAAGAAAAAGCAGAACAATACAGAGCAAATCTCTTAGAGGAATTATCTGAAGTTGATGATGACATCATGATGAAATACCTTGAAGGAGAAGAAATAACAGAAGATGAAATTAGAACAGCTTTAAGAAAAGCTACTATAGATAGAAAAATATTCCCATGTCTTTGTGGATCAGCCTACAAAAACAAAGGAGTACAGTTCTTACTTGATGCAGTAAATTACTATCTACCAAGTCCTTTGGATATTCCACCAGTACAAGGAACAGATCCAAAAGATGATGAGAAAGAATTAGAAAGAGAAGCTTCAGATGAAGGCCCACTTTCAGCACTTGCATTTAAAGTAGTAACAGACCCATTTGTAGGAAAGTTAATATATGTAAGAGTTTATTCAGGATCAATTGAATCAGGCTCATACATCTACAATTCAACAAAAGGCAAGAGAGAAAGAGTAGGAAGAATCCTACAAATGCACTCAAATAAGCAAAAAGAAATTCAAAAAGCTTATACAGGTGACATAATAGCACTTCTAGGACTTAAAGATACAACAACAGGTGATACACTTTGTTCACAAGACGATCAAATCGTACTTGAAAACATGGAGTTCCCAGATCCTGTAATTTCTGTAGCAATAGAGCCTAAGACAAGAGCATCACAAGATAAGATGGCTATAGCTCTTCAAAAGCTTTCAGAAGAAGATCCAACATTCCAAACAAAAACAGACGAGGAAACAGGACAAACAATCATATCAGGAATGGGAGAATTACACCTTGAAATCATAGTAGATAGATTACTTCGTGAATTTAAGGTAGAAGCAAATATAGGTAACCCACAAGTAGCTTATAGAGAATCAATAACAAAAGATGCAGAAGCTCAAGGAAAGTTCGTAAGACAATCAGGTGGACATGGACAATATGGAGACGTTGTTCTTAAGGTTGAGCCAGGCGAAACGGGTTCAGGAATCGTATTTGAATCTAAGATTGTTGGAGGAGCAATTCCTAAAGAATACATCAAGCCAGTTGAGGAAGGTGTTAGAGAAGCTTGCAACTCAGGAGTTCTTGGTGGATATCCAATGGTTGATATTCATGTTACAGTATTTGACGGAAGCTACCACGAGGTAGACTCTTCAGAAGCTGCATTCCATGTAGCAGGAAGTATGGCACTTAAAAATGCAGTAACAAAAGCAAAACCAGTATTACTTGAACCAATGGAAAAAGTTGAAATTACAACACCAGATGAATATCTTGGAGATGTAATGGGAGATGTTTCAAGTAGACGTGGTAAGATAGATGGAATGAATCCAAAAGATGGAATCCATGTATTAGATGCATTTATACCACTTTCTGAAATGTTTGGATATGCAACAGATTTGAGAAGTAAAACACAAGGAAGAGCAACATATTCAATGATGTTCGACCATTATGAAATTGTACCTGATAGCATCAGAGAAAAAGTTCTAGAAAAATAGGAGGAAGAAATGGCAAAAGAAAAATTTGAAAGATCAAAACCACATTTGAATATC
>JAUMZM010000073.1 GCA_030528125.1 Tissierellia bacterium | reverse complement strand
TTTCAAGGTGAATTATTTTTTAGTTTCTCTTGACATTTGATAGCTGGTCTTAATCCTTACGTTAACATAATTGTACTATTTTTCGTTTTTGTTTGCAATTGTTTGATTTATTAATTTATATTAATTTATTTAAATTTCCATCATCTAGTGTCTTTTTACCCTTTATCTCAAATTTTCAACAAAAAAAGACCATGCGAAAGCATGATCTTAATTGGTTTTAGATAAAATAAATTTCAACTATAGTATACTTTGGTATTTTAAAATTACAAGTTAATTACCAAATTTATATCTATTTTTGGAAATCTTTCATAAATTCTAAAAGCTTGCCTCTTTTTTCTACAGAATCCAAGATTAAATTATCGTCTTGTGGACTAGTTTTTTTGTGTTTTTTATGCTTTTTGGTATCTATTTGAATTCTTTCTAATAGATTTTGTGTGTCGTTATGCTTTGAATCTATTGAATTTGTATTAAGATTATATTCTTTTATAACATTATTTTCTGTTAAAATAGCATCTTTTGGAATCATAGATATATCATCTATTGTAACTTCAATGTGATTATCTTCTTTTATTTCTATATTCTCATTGGATTCAATTGAAGATGCCTCTGCTTTATTTGAAAGTACTACCAATATTAGTACAAGAATTAATGCCTTTACTTTCATTTCCCCCCACCTAATTTAAGTATACAAATTAGTTGAGTTTTTGTCAATGTTTGTTAGTTTAATTTACATTGCGGAAAAGTTACAATTTTCTTAAAATTTCGTTTCTTTTTGTTATCTTTTTATCTATATTTTTTTATAATCTCTGTAATTTTTGTCCATTCTAAGCTTTTTGTTATTTGTAAACTTACTATTTGCATTCATTCCAATTCCAATTATATTGGCATATTCTTCATTTATTATTATATTGTAAATTGATGCTGTATTATTAAGCTCAAATCCTATGTTTTCAAGATTAGATAGTATTTCTTTTTGTCTATAAAGATAATATGGATTGTATGAAAGTTCTTTCAGCTTTCCTTTTGCGAAGTTAAGAATTCTATCAGCATTTTTCTTTTCTTCTTTGAATCTATCATTTGACTCATAAAATTTAGATCCTGATTTTATAGAAAGTGTATGAAATGTCACATTATTGGGCTTAAGCTCTTCTATTATCTTGAGATTTTCGATAAAATCATCTTTTCTAAGTCCTATTATAAAGTCCATATTCACAATGAACTTATCCTTTGCATAATCGTATAATTCTATTAATCTATCATTATCTTGTATTCTATTTAAACTTTCTATAACCTTTTTATTAAAAGTTTGTGGATTAATTGATATCCTTGTTACATTATGATTTTTTAATATATCTAGTTTTTCTTTATCAATTGTATCTTCTCTTCCAGCCTCAAATGTAAATTCACTAAATTCAAATTTATCAATTTCTTTTAGAAGTATTTCTAAATCACTATGAGAAAGGCTTGAAGGAGTTCCTCCTCCTATATAGATTGTCTGAAATTTATTTACAGGAAGAGTTTTTAATTCTTTTATTATATATTCTAAGTATTCTTTTCTATAGTCATTTTTCTTATAGACTATTGTAGGATATGAGCAATAATCACATCTTGATGGGCAAAAGGGAATATTTATATAAAGATTATAACCATCTTTATCTATCTGATAATTTTTCTGGATAGTATCTATCTTTTTCATAATATCTATTTTTGAGTCATCTACAAGATATTCTTCTTTTAGTTTTTCTCCTTTTATTCTATAGAGTTTTTGTGGTTTTGAGCCTGTAAGTATTCCCCATTTACTAGAATATCCAGTTTCTTTTTCTAATATATGATATAGCTTTATCTTTAGATCATGATTATCTTTATAATCTTTCACATATCCTTTGTAATAAATCTTATCTTTTATTATTATATCGGCATTTTCTTTGAAATTTATATCTTCTTTGTCATAGAATATGTCAAATATATCATATACAATTTTCTTTTTGTTTTCTGTTGTTTCTATATTCATATCTTTTCTATAAAGTTATTTGCCCATTCTAAGTTTATTTCTTGTGCTTTTTCTTCTTTAAAATATCCATTGTATTTTTCTAAAATCTCATTATATAATTCTTTTGGAAAATCAAGTGCAAACTTTCCTTCAATTCTTGTAAATACAAGCTTATCCTTATTATCAATCTTTGTAAAGCTTACATTCTTTAGATTATTGTCATTATATATTTGAAAGTCTTTGCTTTTAAGTAAGAGTACTTTTGTAATTTCAATTGCTTTATCTAAATAACCACTTTCAAATATTTGGATCTTTTCTTTTAGGCCATTTAGACTTTCTGTCATTCTTATTGTATAGCCTTTTAGAGCTGTTTTTGAATAGATTTGAAGACTTTTATTAAAATCTTTCTTGTTTTTTTCTAGCTTTAGATTTCTATCTACTAGAATCATAAACTTATTTTTCTTATCTAGATATATAAATGGATAACTTCCTATAAATTCTTTATTGCAATTTGGACAAGTGTGATTAAATATTGTCAAATCCATAATTTTAGATTTTAATTTGCTATCTTCAAATATTGGATTTACATATTCCTTGTCAAATTCAAAAGAGCATATAGGACATTTTATATGTATCTTTTTCATCAAATTCTCCTTTAAAAAATAAAAGCTCCAAAGAGCCTTTATTTTAGTAGATATGATAGATCGTTTAGAAGTTCTATCTTATCCCACTGTTGTTCTTCTGTTATTATATTTCCCTCTTCTGTTGAAGCAAATCCGCATTGTGGAGAAATCTTTAGCCTATCTTTATCCACATATTCTAAGGCTTTTTTGATTTTCGCTTCTAATTTGTCTTTATCTTCTAATTTGCCATTTTTGGTTGTGACTATTCCAAGTACTATTTCTTTATCTTTAGGGATATCTTTTATAACATCGATTGGGCCTGATCTTTCATCATCAAATTCAAGATAATACTTATCTACATCTAATCTTTTGAATAGGTAATCTGATACTTTATCATATCCTCCATTTGCAAAATAAGTTGAATGATAATTACCTCTGCAAACATGTATTGATACATTCATATCCTTGGGAATTTTCTTTATTACTGAATTTATCAAATACACATTTGTCTCTAGGAGCTTTTGTGGATCTTCTTCGTTATTAATCATATCATTTAGATAATTATTATCCATAAATTTCGCCCAACTTGTATCATCTAATTGGATATATCTTAGTCCTTTATCATATAGATCATTTATTACTTTTATATATGCTGATATGATATCTTCTTCTAAGTCTTTATCATAAAGATAGATCTTTTTGTAGCTTTCTATGCCTTGTTCTCTTTTTATTTCATAAAACATCATTGTTGGAGATGGTATTGTAATTTTTACTTTGTATTCATCATCTTCGAACTTTTTCATAAATTCATAGTCTTTTATTATAGGATGTTCTGTGGCTTTTATCTTTCCTATAACTCCGATTGATTCTGCTCTTGTCTCTTCATCATAAAATATATATCCTTCTTCAGGATATGTCTTTTCGATGCCTTCAAATCCCAAGAAGAAATCAAGATGCCACCAGCTTCTTCTAAGCTCTCCATCTGTTATTATCTTAAGCCCATGTTGCTTTTGCTTTCCTACAATATCTTCTATAAAATAGTCTTCTATCTTTCTCATATCATCATATTGTATCTCGCCTTTTGCCATGTGATATCTTTGATGTAATAGCTCTCTATCTCTTAGAAATGAACCAACTGATTCAACTAATACTCTATCCATTCTCTACCTCCTTTAGAAAATCTCTAAACTCTAACAAATCATTAAAAACATAATCCGATTCTTTTCTTATATCCATGCTCTTATCCAAATCAAGTATCAATACACTTGTGGCATTTGCATTATTGGCAGCCATTATGCCGGCCTTAGAATCTTCTAATATATATGTATTAGATGGACTTGAATTAAGCATTTGGATTGTCTTATCGAAAATTTCGCTATTTGGCTTTGACTTTTCTACGCTATCTCCTGATACTATCAAAGAGAAATCATCTCTTATATTTTCCTTATCAACCAATAAATCAATTCTTCTTTTTGTTGAAGAACTCGCAATAGCTAGCTTATAATCTCTTTGTTTAAGATAAGAAATAAGCTTATCATAGCCATTCTTTTTCAATGAATCAGATTTTTTAATCATATCTATTCTAGTATCATTTAGATATTTTCTAATCTCTAATACTTTATCTTTGGATAAATTAAATGTCTTAGCCATAAGATTAATTGATTCTTTTTCTTTCATTCCATTAAAAGATAGCTTTGTTTCAAGTGAAAAGCTAAAACCAAACTTACTTGCAGCCATCATCCAAGTGTCAAGATAAATTCTTTCGGTATCAAGTATAGTACCATCCATATCAAAAATTATTGTATCAATCATTAAAAGTCCAATAAATTTATTCCTGTTTCTTCGTCATGTATTCTTCCAATATGACCATCTATTATATCAACGAAGATCTCTGCTGTCATAGATACAACGGCTTCATTTAAATGTCCTGCATGTGCATTACCCTTTTCATCTCCTATTGTTATATGAAAATGAGTATAAAGCTCATCGTCTTTTACAGAAGCGTTTCCCAAAAGAGCTGTAAGTTCTACCATCTTGTTGATTTCCATATTATCATAGGTTTTCTTATCAGGATTATAAATTCCCATATTTACATAACCTAGTGCACCTATTGCTTGAATATTTCCAGCATAGACTTTCTCTTTTTCTAAAACTTCTCTTATAGAAGCTACAACTTTTTCACCTTTTACTAGTCTTATTACAAGTTTATTACCAAATCTTTTATAAATCATATTAACCTCCAATAATCCTTTTGTTAATTTCTACCCTTTTAGTCATTTTTTGTAACATAGGACACTTACAAAATGAAATTTAAGTAGTATCATCTAAAAAGAGGTGATAAAATGAGCAGAGAATTAGGACCAATACATTATCAAATGTATGAGAAAATCAAATTTCAAGATGAGATAACAGACTATCTTATGGATCATGACACATCCATTATAGATGAAAAATATAAACCAGTTTCAAAACAAAGACTAGATAAATTAATAGATCAAGACAATGTCCATGGTTGGCTTTCAAAAAGAGTTGATATTGTTGAACTTAGACTTAAAGAAGCTTTTAAGCTTTCAAAAAACCCAGAAGAAAAAATGTATAATTTGGGAAAAGAAAAGGGAAGCAATAAAGATTTTTATGATTTATCAATAATATTTAAGAATCTTAACTCATACTTATTAGATGGTATGCCATGTGATAATGGATTTATGGCACAGGTTGATGACGATAACAATCTATACCTTGTCACAAATAATGATCTTCACAAGCAATACTACACAGAAGATATCAATCCTAATGATTCTCTATCTAATAGTTGTGGTGGAGGACATTCACATGATCATCACGATAATTTTGAAATCCAAAAAGACAATATAGAAATCAAAGATGACAATAGAGATTTGTATCATGATATGAGATATTATTTTTTAAAAGGCTATTTCTCTGATTCCCCCTATGATGTAGAAATGGTAAATGGAACAAGTTATAAAATCTTTTTAAGATAGTTTTTAAAAGCAGGCCTAGGCCTGCTCAGAACGTAGACAAACCCAGCTTTTTGCCGGGTTTGTTTCTACTATCTAATCTAATCTTAAGCTGTTACAAGAATTTTATCGTA
>JAUMZM010000012.1 GCA_030528125.1 Tissierellia bacterium | reverse complement strand
TTGTAATTTTTAACTTTTTTTAAGTTTTACTTGACTTATTACCACTGGACTTATACAATTATAAAAATACTATTTGGGCACTAATCTGTTAATTCGTACAGATCAGTGTTAACCGATCTCCATTCTTATACCTTTGTTTATTTTTATAAAACATAAAATCCCTCCATATTAAACTTTAGAATATAGTTTTATTCATTATGTTATATACCCTTAAATTTTAAAAATTAAACGTCTCTTTTAATTTTATCTACCTCCGCTCCTTAAGTTTTTACGCATAGATGCATTAACAATAACTTCATCAAGGAGAGTTCCACCAAGATAAACTGGTATGACTATATCTCCAGAATTTTCAGATTTTAAATTTATGTTTGCAAGTGCATCAGATATTTGTCTTCCTATATTAATTCCATTTACAGCAGCTTCTTTATCGTGTCCCCCAATACCTAGAGATGATATATTGGGACTTAAAACCATATCGCTTGCTACATTTTTCATAGAGGATTGAACTAGTCTTCTGCTCTTTTCTATCCCCTTGGATAGACCTTCCATAAAGTCTGGCATCCATGATTCGTAGTCGGTAAGTGGACCAACATCTGGAACAGAGAAGTGCAGGTAAGACCTAATAGTTGATGCTACATTCGATACAGCAGATGTCACATTGCTAATTGCACTTCTAATCCCTCTTGCAATTCCGTTAATCATATCAGCTCCCCATGTATAGGCTTGTGATGCCAAATTCTTAATGTGATTAACTGCATTGTTAAATCCATTTCTAATAGTGGACTGAATATTTGACATGGTAGATGAAATGCTTGATCTCATAGAATTAAAGGCAGACGATACGGCTGACTTTGCACTATTCACTGCAGATGAAATAGTCGACTTTATGGAGTTCCAAGCAGATGAAACAAAGGACTTAATATTATTCATTGTTGATGAGATAAAGGTCTTTATCCCATTCCAGATTGATTCAAGTACTGTCTTAATAGAAGTCAAGATAGTCTCAATTGTCGTTTTTATATTGGTCCAGGATGTAGAAATAAATTCTCCGATTGCAGTAATGACTGTTGTTAAAAACTCTTTTAGTCCATTCCAAATGGTTTCAACTTTTACCTTTATAGCATCAAGAACTGTTGAAATTAAAGTCTTAATACCTTCCCAAGTAGTTTTTATAAACTCTCCAACTGCTGTAAATACTTCTGTAGTTGTAGTTGAAATAGCTGTCCATATATTGGTAAAAGTTGTTTGAATTCCCGTCCAGAGACTCGTAAAGAATTCTCCTAAACTTTGCCATAGACTCTTAGCTCCTTCAATAAATATATTCCAAGATTCAGTTAGAAAAGTTGTTATAGATGTCCAGATACTGTTCCATCCTTCAGCAAGTCCATTCCATAGGTTGGCAAAGAAGTCCTTGATGCCTTTCCAAGTAATCTTAACACCTTCAATAAATCCAGACCAGAATTCTGATAAGAAAGTAGTAATCTCAGTCCACGATTTTGTCCAAGATTCTGATATTCCTTGCCAGAGGTTTACGAAGAATTCTTTTATTCCATTCCAAATGGCAACAGTTGATTCCTTAATAGTTTCCCATATAGAGATGACCCCTTCTCTAAACCAGTCGCACTTCTTCCATAAAAGAACAAGACCAGCTACTACTGCACCAATAGCAATAGGAACAATACCAATGGCTGATACTACTGCAGTGATTGCTGGTATAAGTGTACCTGTAAATATTCCAACTATCTTAGTTATTCCTCCTACTATTAGAGGTCCTTTAGTCATAATAGTACCTATTGACCAGATAAGTTTTCCTACAATCATAAGTACAGGTCCAAGAGCAGCTATAAAAAGACCGATACCTGCAATGACACCTTTTACTGGACCTGGAAGTGCATTAAGCCCATTTACCAGTTTTGTTAATATATCTACTGCTTTTCTAACAGCAGGCATTAAAAGTTCTCCAAAGGATATAGCTAATTCTTCTAAGGCAGATTGTAGGATCTTTAATTGACCAGCCAGGTTATCCTGCATAGTAGCAGCCATTTTTTCTGCTGTTCCATCTGCGTTATATATGGCATCACTTAAACTGTTATAGTCTTTCTCACTGGCATTTATAATTGCCAACATTCCAGACATGGCATTTTTACCAAATATCATGGAGGCTGCTTGTGCTTTTTGAGTTCCATCTAAATTAGCAAAGGCTACTCTAAAGGTACTTAAAGTCTCATCAAGTGAAAGGCCCTGCACATCTTCAATAGATAAGCCCAACATGGACATTCCATTAATAACTTCTTTAGTTGGTGATGCGAGCCTTGTTAGTCCAGACCTTAAAGCTGTCCCTGCTTGTGAACCTTTTATTCCTGCGTTAGCCATTAAACCAATAGCGACTGCTGTATCTTCAACTGAATAGCCAAGTGTCCCAGCAATAGGTGCAGCATATTTAAAGGTTTCACCCATTAATGAAACGTTGGTATTGGCATTAGATGATGCAGCAGCGAGAACATCAGCAAAGTGAGAAGAGTCTTCTGCTTTTAAACCAAAGGCTGTAAGGGCATCTGTAACAATATCTGAAGTAGTCGCTAGATCCTCACCACTAGCTGCAGCAAGGTTCATGACTCCTTCAATACCGCTAATCATATCTTTGCTTTTCCAACCAGCCATGGCCATGTAATTCATAGCCTCAGCTGCTTCAGATGCTGAAAACTTGGTCTTGGCTCCCATTTCACGAGCCTTTTCCCTTAGAGCATCAAAGTCGGACCCTGTTGCACCAGATACTGCTTTTACTTTTGACATCCCAGAGTCAAAATCTGATGCAGTTTTTACAGCTGCTACCCCAAGACCTGCTACTGCAAGAGATACTGGCATCATTTTTCTTCCTACGTTTTCTATATTTTGCCCTGTATTTTGCCATTTTTCTCCAGTAATAGCTATGTTTTGCAGGGTTTGATTAGTGGTTGCCCCTTGTCTTTCTAGAGATTTAAGGGCTTGTTCTGTTTCAATAATCTCTCGTTTAAGGGCATCATATTGTTCTTGTGAAATTTTACCCTCTGCAAGAGCCTGTTCAGCTTGTTTTTGCGCCTCTTTTAATGATGTTAGTTTATTCTTCGTTTCTTCTAAGGTCTGTCCTAATAACTTATGCTTTTGTGAGATAAGTTCAGTGTTGCCAGGATCGAGTTTAAGAAGTTTATTGACATCACGCAGCTCTGACTGAGTATGTTTAATCTCCGTATTAACTTGTTTTAGTGCAGTCTGTAATTTGGTAGTGTCCCCACCAATCTCAACAGTTATCCCTTTTATTCTATTTGCCAATATCTCACCTCCTCTTTAGAGATATATTTATCAGTATTTTTATTGATGTTTTTATCTATTTCTGCTATACTTATCTTGAGGTGATAAGTGTGAATTTTGTAAAAGAATTATCCAATAAGACTGTGTCCATTTCTGAATTTAATCGAGGCCTAGCTGGACGTATTTTCGATGATGTCAAAATGAACGGTTCTAAGGTCGTATTAAAGAACAACACTCCTGAGTGCATTCTTGTTTCCCCTGATGAATATACGAAACTCATTGATGAGCTCGAAGATGCAAGAGATCTTATGCTTGCCAATACAAGGCTGTCATCAATGGATAAATCCGATTTAATTTCTCAAGATGAATTTGAAGAAGCCTTTCATATCGATTTAAATGAAGTCTCTCCTCTTGATGAGGACGAAATCGAATGAACTATAAACTATCCTTTATAAAAGAAGCCATCCAAGACTATAAAGCCTTAGATGGATCTCAAAGAAAAATTGTCGATAAAGCACTTAAGAGGATCTTAATAAATCCTCTTCCTAATACCGAAGGTGGCTATGGCAAGCCTCTCTCTAACCTGTCTGATTCTAAGCTTGCTGGTCTTATGAAAATTAAACTTAAGAGTTCAGGTCTTAGAATCGTTTATAAATTGGAAAAATCAGACGACGAAGTTCTTGTCATTATTATCGGCACAAGAGCCGAATCCAAAGTCTATAAAGATGCTGAAAAAAGAGTAGCTAAGCTTGAAGATTAAAATTTATCAAAGTCTTCTTGCGTAGCTACTTCTTTGTATTTATATTCATCGTTATTCTTTTCTGTGAACATATCATTTACAAGTCCAATTGTTAGTAGGGATAAATCAGAAACAGAAAGACCAAGTTCCACTGCCCTTAATAGGAATAAGGGTGTAGTCATTGGTCTTTCTGTTGGTCTTACTTTTTTTTAGGAACTTCTTCCGACTTTATATTAAGTCCCCATAACTCAATTAACTGAGGTAGGATTTGATAAATGGAAAAGGTTGAGAAATTATCTAACCATTCTTCTGGACTATCTGGCACAGATTTATCTCCATGTTTAGCCATTACATAGGCTATATTTTCAAATAACTCAAGTGAACCTATATCAAGATTAGATTTATCTTCATCGTTTTTCTTCATTGACTTTTCTAGTTCCATTAAGTCTTTGAAGATATCCCTTCCAAATTTAAGTCTATAAATTCTTGGGATTGCGGCTGAGGCACGAAAAATAACATCTTGCCCGTCAATTTGAATTTTCTTCGTTAATGCCATATTTATTTACCTCCAACACTTGCTCTTGAAGGTGTTACTGTAGTTTCTATTGGTAGATAAACTGATTTATACCAACCATCATAAGTTTCCTTAGTTGTCTCATCACTTGTTCTAGCCTTTACATTTCCATTTGGAAGTGGTCTTGCTTGGATAGACAAGGTTTCTGGTTGAACTTCTCTTGATTCTTCGTTTGTTTCTCCTTCAAGAGTTGGTCTTGCTGCTGAGCAGTTATACATGACATGACGGATTTTCTTTTGGTCTCCATCAAATTCAAATAGAAGTGCAAAGTTTGCAGTTTCAGAATTTGATGACTCAATTAAAACTTTATTGGAATCTGATTTTTCCATCAAAACATCAGTCCTAAAGGATTCTGGAATAAGAGCGATTTCTAAATCTCCGTCATATCCCATGTTGTTTGAAATAGTGTAGTATTCAATTCCATCAGCATAAAAGCTTTCTGGCTCACCATTTGGATCTAATGAAATTGAAACAGCACCAGGCATTGGCACTGGTGTCTTATATTTAATAGCGCCCTCTTCGGCCTTATCAAAGAGAGCGTAGTGAACGTTACAGATATTAAATTTAACTTTATTTGCCATTATTATTTACCTCCGTAATTTTTAAATTAAGTGTGAATTCATATAAAACTTCATAGAGTCTTTCTGATTCAATCCAAACTTCAGATTTTTCATAATAGATTTTTTCTCTATCAAGTATCTCTTCTATCTTTTCTTCTAGTTTTAAATCTTTCTTATCAGTATAAAGTTCTAAGTCTATCTGAGTACTTTTATAAAAAACTACTCCATCTGCACCAAAGTGTTTATTCTTTGGAAATAGATAAACCAAAAATGGTGGATTTGAACTTTCTCCTTCGACAAAGTGCGAGTATGCAAAAGGAAGTCCTATATCTTCAATTATCTTTAATAACCTATCCATCGTTTAGTTTCCTCATAATATTTTCTTCCAATTCTCTGATTCCTTTCTCCTCAGCTGGACCAATGTGTGGCTTAGCAGATGCTCTTCCTCCCTGCCTAAGAACATGACCTTTTTCAAGTAGATGAGCCAGTTGATATCTATTTCTTGAATGGACTACAAGTTCTATTGAGTTCGAAGTTTCTTTTATAGTTTTTACTGACCAAGATTTAGAATATTTCTTTGTTTCTCCTACAGGTGCATTTTCTTGTATGTCTTTTCTAATATTGCTACCAGCTTTTTTGACTTCTTTTTTGACTTCATCTGTTGCCATATCAGAATATTCTTCTAAGCCTTTCATTATTTCACTGGCGAGATTTTCAATTTTTACATTCATCTACTCACCTTCCTACATCTAAATTTTATAAGTCTGTTTTTGTAGTTCATAAAGTCAATTGAGATGATATTGTACTTTTCATCATCAAATAGAATTCTGTAATCTGAAGTATTAATGTTCTTCAGACTATTTTGAAATCTTACAGTAAAAGAAATGTCTGACCTGTCTACTTCCATTCCTAAAAAAACCTCTTCACCTTTTCCTTGAAAGGAAATATAGGCTGATGTTGTTAGATAGTCCATCCATACTGATTTATGGTTACCAATTTCATCTATCTCAACATTTTTATTTTGAAAGGTTATTTTTCTATTTAAATCAGATATCCTCATTAGAATTCAGCCTTTCTCATTCCAAATAATAAAGCCCTTAGAGTTAAGTTCAGTTCAGAATAATCTGCCTCTTCTCTATGTTCATAAAGATAAGCTGTCATATAGAGGACTGCTATCTTTCCATTTGGATTTTTAGAAAGTTCTTCTTCACTATTAACCCTAGCAACATCCATGGAGTGCTTTATTGATGATTGGATGAAAGATTCAATCATCTCATCCTCATCATCAAAATCCACCCTTAAATAGGACTTTGCCTCCTCAAAAGTAATCATAATCTACTCCTTAGGCAGTAGCGCCGATTTTTAAAAGTTTCACTGCTTCTCTTAAAACTAAGATGCCATCTACTCTTTCCTTGCCTAAGAAACCAACCATACCATTACCAGCAAATAGTTCCTTTAATTCTTGGAAAGACCTATTTCCTCTATCTCCAATCTTGTAATAAGAAAAATCGCCAAAGGCTACTGCAAGTTTTCCTTTTTCAGCTTTTGGAGCAAATGCAGATGTATAAGCAGGATATCCTAAAAGTCTATCTGGTTCTCCATCTTTAAGTGATGGTTGCCAAATATATGCACCATTAACATCCTTAAGTTTTCTAATCTGAGCAATTGTTGCATCATTTAAAATGAAGGCCGCTTTCTTCCTATAGGGTCTATCTAGAGAGTAAACTAAATCAATTAATTCATCTGCAGTAATTGTTTGAGCCTTTGTTGTTCCTCCAAGTTCTCCACCCTTTTTAGAGTCAAATATTCCTGTAGGTTTGTTTACTCCATCGCCATTTAGGAAGGCATCCTCTTCAGCATTTGCTAACGCTCTAGTAAATTCTTCAGTGATGTATTTTTCTAAATTAAAGGCTGCATCATATAGAAGTTCTTCAGTAACTTTAATACCAACATGGAGTTTATGTGCATCAAGAGATACTTGATCAAAAGTACCATCTCCAAAAGTAAGCTTACCACCTTCTTCAACCCATAGGGCTGCTGGCTTTGTAGCTGCAATATTGATTTTATGAAGTCCAGAAGTTTGAACTTTTGTAGCTAATTTTCTAACAATATTTTCATCTTCAAGGCCATTTACAATATCTGCTTCCATCTCTTCTGGAACTAAATATCCACCACTTTCATCTATGCCTACTTTTAATTCATTAGAAATATCTCTGAAGTTAGTTCTTAATGCCTTCATCATAGATTTCTTATAGACATTTCTTGCTCTCATTGGTTTTTCTTCTTCATTAAAAGTAGCAGGTTCATTTGTTAATGCTTGAGTAGTAGGTTTTTCTAAAGATTTATCCATTTCTTCCTCCCTCTTCTTTCTTTCAATTTCACGAGTGTAATTCTCGATAGTTCTTTCCATCTCTTCATATGTCTTAAAGTCTTCATCAGACATTAGACCATTTTCATCTTTCTTAGATTCAGCAAATGCTTTTGCCTCATCCCAAGCTTTAGTTCTCTTTTCCACTAGTTCTTTTAAGTTCATATAATTACCTCCAAGTATTTTTAATTTTGTTTAATCTTTCTTCTACCTCATTCATTGAGTGAGTTTTTACTTCTTTATTTATCTTTGTTAAAAGCGAGTTTGTAACTGCTCGCCTTGAAAAGACCATGTTCGTAACTTTTTCATCTTTCCTTTTGTCAATAAGAGTTCCATCACAAAAACCCATCTCAATAGCCTTATTCTTATCAAACCAAGTCTCTCCATCCATTAGATTAGAAATCTCTTCTCTGGATAAACTTGTCTTAATCTCATAAGCATTGATGATTGATTCCTTAACTTCCTTTAACATGTCAATTGCCTTTTGCATTTCTTTTGAGTCACCAATTGCCACAGTTAAAGGATTGTGAATCATCATTAATGAGGTAGGACTCATCAATACTTCAGTTCCTGCCATAGCAATGACCGATGCTGCTGATGCCGCAAGTCCATCAATCTTAATTGTCACATTTCCCTCATGCTCTAAAAGCATGGTGTAAATTCTTGATGCAGCTATACAATCTCCACCAGGAGAGTTGATCCACACAGTTATGTCTCCACTTTTATTTTTTAATTCTTCAAAAAAGAGCCTTGGAGTGATTTCATCATCAAACCAAGACTCTTCTGCAATTACTCCATCTATATAGAGTTCATTTGAATCCTTTTTCCAATTCCAAAATATTTTATTGTTATTCATTAGGATTTATTTCTTCTCCTTTCTGCTGATAAAAACTACCAGCTTTATCAAGTGGTAGCATATTTCCATTTACAAGATATAAGTCTCCACCATCTTCAGCTGATATCCTATCTAGGTTTTCTAATTCTCTTATATCATTTGCACTCATCCAGCCATTTTGTCTTCCTACAGCATATCCATTCATTCTTGATTCATAGTCTCCTCTTAGAAGTCCATCAAGATTGAATTTAATAAAGTAGGATTCTTTTTCCTTCTTCGTTAGTAGTGCTCTTTCCAAAGATTGCTCCCAACGAACAATCCAAGGATCAAGAGTGTATTTAACAAACTCAAGTGACTGTTGTTCTATATTTGAAAATGATGACCTTTCCAAGTCGCCAATCATATGAGGTGGTATTCTGAATATTCTTGCTATTTCATTTAACTGAAACTTTCTAGTTTCCAAAAATTGGGCCTCACTTGGTGCTATAGCTATCGGTTGATACTTCATCCCTTCTTCAAGTACAGCCACTTTGTTGGCGTTTTTAGGCCCCTGAAAGGCTGCGTTCCATGACTCCCTTACTCTTTCTGGGTCTTTAATAATACCAGGATGTTCTAAAACTCCACCTGGTTGTGCTCCATTTTGGAAGAAAGATGCTCCATAATCTTCACAAGCCATAGCCATACCTATAGCATTTTTAGCCATGGTAATTGGTGAGTAGCCAATAAGTCCATCAAAACCAAGTCCAGGTATATGAAGGACATCTTCTTTTAAGAGATAAACTTCTTCTGATTTGTAATTGTATTTATAAAAGATTTCACCTTCCTCACTTCTCATAACAGTCATTTTATTTGGCATTAGTGGGTAGAGTCCAATAACCTCATTTCTTCCATTACGAATTATCTGAGCATAGGCATTTCCCCACAATAAAAGATGGGTCATTAGTGTCTCTCTAAATACAAATGAAGTCATCTCAGTATTTGGCTCATCGTGTAAAAGAAAATATATGGCGTGGTCTTTTGCTTTTTCTTTTGAGTTTGAATCTCCTCTTTTATATAGATGAAGAGGAAGTCCTGCTAAGGTTTCAGCAAGAACTCTCACACATGAATAAACTGCTGTCATTTGCATGGCAGTAAATTCGTTGACATTTCTTCCAGCTGTTGTTCTCCCAAATAAAAAAGACGATGAAGATATCCTCTCCCCGTCTTTAGGTTTGTCTCTCGACTTAAATATTAAATTTAAAATGTTTATATTACCACCTCCTAAAAGTTGGTATGAAAAAAGCACCTACTAATGTAGATGCTAAAAAAATATCATGAATAAATATATGTTAAAACCACTTTGACTTTTCTTTTCTAAATTTAGGAATCTCTCCATAAGCATATGGATTATAATTATCTATATTACATCCAAATTCTTTTAATTCTATTATTTTATTATCAAAATCCCATTTAACCAAAGAAATTCCATTAAATTCATCAATTTTCCCATTATTCATCACTGATTTAAAATGCCATTCCACAATTGATTGGTCTTTAAAGTCTAAAAATTGTACAATATCCCATGTTTCAACTTTTGCACGACTGTTCCATTCTTTAAACCATAACTCGAGTGTACTGCGATTATTATACTTTGGCCCCCAACTTTCTGTATACACAATATCATTAGCAAAAATATCTTTAATTCCTAAGTCTTGTTTTTTTATCCACATATCAAACCATAAACGAATAATATCTTCTCTATTCCTCATGAATATCACCTCAAAAATGTTTCTATTTTATTTATATACCCATATTAAAAAACAATCAACCCCCTATCATCATAAACCGATTCACTTGTATCATTGCCACACCTTATAGCTCTATCAAGTGCCATGATTGTAGCAATTACACCATCTATTTTTTCTGTAGACTTTTCCTTATCTGCCTTAATGTTTCCAGCGGGATCAGTTCGTATGAAGATATTATCCATCATCCATCTAAGTACTGGATGACCCCCATGGGCTATTTTTCTTTCAAGGGTTAGTTTCATGAGTTCTTTAGTTGGTGGAGACATATCCTTAAATCCTTGACCAAAGGGAACTACTGTAAAACCCATGCCTTCTAAGTTTTGAACCATCTGAACTGCTCCCCACCTGTCAAAGGCAATTTCTCGGATGTTATATATCTCACCTAAGTCTTCTATAAATTTTTCTATAAATCCATAGTGAACTACATTACCTTCTGTCGTCATAATATAGCCTTGTTTTTCCCATAGGTCATAGTTTACATGATCTCTTTTTACTCTTAGGTCAAGATTATCTTCTGGTAACCAAAAGTAAGGTAATATTTGATATTTATCATCTTCGTCTATTGGAGGAAAGACTAAAACAAAGGCTGTAATATCCGTTGTGCTTGATAGGTCAAGACCTCCATAACAAACTCTACCTTTTAATTCTTCTTCATTAACAGCAAAATTACAGAGGTCCCATTTTTCCATAGGCATCCACCTAATTGATTGTTTGACCCATTGATTAAGTCTTAGTTGTCTAAAAGCATTCTCTTCAGTTGGATTTTGTTTAGCCGATTCACAAGCTTGTCTTACTTTTTCTATAGGAACTGTAATTCCTAAGGATGGGTTAGCCTTATGCCATACTTTTTCATCTGTCCAATCGTCCTCTCTATCGGCTCCATAAATCACGGGATAAAAAGTTGGATCAGTTTTTCTTCCTTCAAGTATGTCGACTGCCTTTTGATGTGTTTCGTAGCAGATTGATTTCGTATCTGTTCCTGCAGTTGTTATAAGAAAATATAGGGGTTGAGTTCTTGCATCACCAGACCCTTTGGTCATAACATCAAATAACTTTCTATTAGGCTGAGTATGAAGTTCGTCAAAGACTACACCATGAATATTAAATCCGTGCTTAGAATAAGCCTCTGCAGATAGGACTTGATAAAAAGAATTAGTCGGTTTATATATCATCCTCTTTTGAGATGCGAGTATCTTTACTCTTTTAGATAGGGCTGGACTCATCCTTACCATATCAGCTGCAACATCAAAAACTATAGTTGCTTGCTGTCTATCGGCGGCACAACCATAAACTTCTGCTCTTTCTTCTCCATCGCCACAAGTAAGGAGGAGTGCTACAGCAGCTGCAAGTTCAGACTTTCCCATCTTCTTTGGTATTTCAATATATGCAGTATTAAATTGTCGATATCCTGTATCTTTCACAATTCCAAACAAGTCTCTTATGATTTCTTCTTGCCAATCAATAAGCTTGAAGTCTTTACCTGCCCATCTACCTTTTGTGTGTTTAAGGCATTCTATAAAAGTGACAGCATAGTCTGCTTTATTTTTATCATAGTGAGATGTAGGTAGCATAAATTTAGTTGGTTTATATTTCATTTGACCTCCTTCCTCTAAAAATAGGCATAAAAAATAGCCACTTGCTAGTGACTTCTACTACGACAAATAGAGCCTAAACTCTATTTGGATTTTTATTTTATCTTTGTCTTGCTATGTTTAATTCTTTGTATGCTTTCTTAAGTTCTCTATCTAGTGTTTCTGATTCTGCAAAAAGTTGAAATTCTTCATCTGTTAAATTTCCTTTTGATACTTCCCAAAGTTCTTCATGAACTTGGTCTGCACATTTCTTTGCTGTTCCTGCTATGTCTAGAAGGTTAATGGCTGCTCCAATCTTGCCTTCTTTTGATTTTTTTATTGAGTTTTCTGCGTATCTTTTGCAAGCTTTAACTTCTGTTTCTAATCTTTCTAAAAGGTCTTTTTTCATGGTAATGCTCTCCTTTTCTTTTGTTGTACACATATTCCCGTACAACTAGAGATAAGTCAAGCAATTATCTTGCTCAACTCTCTATTTTTATTCTAATTTCTCTTGAAAAGGAGGGCTGGTGCATATTCTTTTTCCTCTTTGCTCTCTTTGAAATTCCAATTAGTCCTTCCTGTATCTATTTCAATTAAGTCTATAGGAAAGTACCCTTTTCTTTTAAAGCTTTTTAACCCTTTCATAGGTCCTGTTGACTGGTCGGAAATTGTAAATTCTTGTATCCCAAATCTTTCAAGATTCTCTATCATATCTTCGTGATTATTTTCAAATCCAATGTCATCAAAGTTTATGATGTCTCGACCTATCCTTTGGGATTCTCTATATGCCCAATAAAACCTGTAGCTGATTCTATTTTCTTCGAATTCTTCTTTTTCTTTTATATTTTCTAGCAGTTCAATCTTTTTCATTTTTCGTTCCTCCTCTTTTGTTGTACACATATTCCCGTACATTGGAGGAATAGTCAAGCAATATATGGTTATTTATTTAGATTTTTCAATTATGTCCTCCCTAAAAATTACATTTAACATCGAACCATTATCCCATTTTACAAGGATTGATCCAATGGCATCCACCCCATAAACTGTGCCTAAGGTTCCAACTGGTGGAGCCTGTTCATCTTCCATTTGGATTAGTTTTACTCTTGTACCTACTGGAAATGTCTCTTTCAATTTTTGTATAATTTCCCTTGAAATCATCTAATCACCTCACATACATATATCACTCGATCTAGGATTTATATCAAGTCAGATTAAAAACATCTTCATACTTATACTCTTTTCCATCCCTTAATAAGTTTATTTTTTCATCACTCCCCACTAAATTCAAATATCTTTTTACTGCTACATCAACAAATTTAGGTTCTATTTCTATCCCATAGCAGATTCGATTAAGCTCCTCACAGGCAATTAATGTAGATGCACTTCCTAAAAATCCATCAAGCACTAAGCCATTTGTTTGAGTTGATTGCTTTATTAAATAAGCAATAAGTGGTACTGGTTTTGATGATGGATGACCACATCCTTCTTTTTCAGAATCTTTAATTCCATCAAATTCAAAGACTGCTGTTTGCTTTTGATCTCCATACCAGTTATGTTTTCCATCTTTTCTCCAACCAAAGATAATAGGCTCCATATTAAATTTCCAATCTGTTCTCATAAAAGGAGCTCTTGGTTTTTTCCAAATAAGCCCTGCACCAACTTTAAAGCCTGCATCTTCAAAAGCATCATAGAAAACTCTAGCTTTCATAGTTGCATAGAATTCATAAATAGATGCATCCTTAGCCATTGCGTCTTTAAAGTTTGTAAAGACCTTCATTAAAAATTCATAGGCCTCTTTATCATTTAAGTTGTCATTTTTAATCGTTCCCGATTTATTTTTTAATTCAACAAAATATGGTGCATCGGTACATACTAAATTGACCTTTGTATCATTTAGCAGCTTTTCAAAAGTATCCCATAGAGTAGAATCTCCACAGATAACTTTATGTCGACCTAGAGTCCAAATATCTCCTTCCTTGGAAAAAATAGGCTTTTTAAGTTCTTCTTCAACATCAAAGTCATCTTCTTCAGCCTCTACGTCAAGGTCAAAGAGCGAAGATAATTCTTCAGTTGAAAATCCTGTAAGCTCTACATTAAATCCATAATCTTCTAGGGATTCAATTTCAACTCTCAATAGTTCTTCATCCCAACCAGCATCAAGACTTAGCTTATTATCAGCAAGTATATATGCTTTTCTTTGTGCCTCTGTAAGATAATTTTCTAATATGCAAGGTACTTTTTTAAGTCCAAGTTTCTTAGCTGCAAGAAGTCTGCAATGCCCAGCTGTGATTACATTGTCATCTGAAATTAGGATTGGGTTTAAAAATCCAAATTCTTTTATTGATGCAGCTACCTTATTTATTTGTTCGTCAGTATGTGTTCTAGCATTATTAATATATGGGATGAGTTCATCTACATTTTTTAATTCATATTGTAATAGTCCTTCTTTCATCAGATGAGCCCCCACTTAGCAAATTCCTCAAAACCACCAATAGACTTAATGTAGTCTCTAGCAATTTCTACTATTTCAGAATATGGTCTACCATCAACAGTTTCATCTCCGATTGCACAGGATAATTCAATCTCTCTTTTTTCTTCTTGTGCCTTTAGGTGAGCATAAATATTGACTGATACATCAGCCTTGGATAGGTCTTTACCATGAAGGCCTCCACCAGTTACTGCTCTTCCCATGTCAGATCCGAGTTTCCTATTGGTCGCTCCAGTATCAACATTATATCCTCCAGTCCAATCTCCTAATGGATTTACAATTGCTCTTGGATAAATTGATTTTAAGATTTCTGTAGATACATTTGACTGGCAGATGATGAGTTTATCCTCATCAAGAATGTATTTCCCATCGTAAGGATAATTAGAATAAATTTCACGAGCAATTAAAGATAGTTTCTTTTCTTCATCTGATGTGGGTACTCCCTTAAAAATTCCATTGTCTCCACATCTTATCTTTTCTTTTTGATTATTTGATAAGTGGATATCCTGTTCTACAATTTTAATATCTGCTATGACCTCTCCAGCTATCCTCTTAATCGCTTTTTCAATTTCTTTTTTATTTAGATTGCAGTCCGTTTCAATAATCACATGACAATTTTCATGCCCCAGTAAAACTTCAACTGCTATTTTAGGATTATCTTTTTCTTTATATGCTAAATCTACAATTGCTCCTGCAATACAATCTGCTATTTTATCAACGTGTGATGGATTCACTTTTTCAAACATATATTACACCTCCATGTTTTTTATCCTTCCAAAATTCCAACCATTAATTAGAAAATTGTTCAACGTATTCTCTTTTACACATTTTTCTAATTTCCCGTTATTTATCCATTTCCTATTTTTGCTATTCTCAGAAAGTTTTTTTCTACTTTTTTCAGAAACCACTTTTCCTTTATGTGATTCAGATATTTTCTTCTTAACCTCTCCATAATTCATATTGTATGAATGAGTACACCATTCTAAATTTTCTAATTTGTTATTAGCTTTGTTTTCATCAAGACGATTTACTTCCTCATAGTTATTTGGATTAGGCAAAAAAGAAAGAGCCACCAATCTGTGAACGAGCAAATTTTTTTTGCTACCATTCTTCCAGAGGTAAACTCTTTTGTATCCATTAGGTTGAAAATCTCCCTTTAATATTAAATTATTACTTTTTATGCTTCTAATATTACCTAGAGTAGATGCCTGATATTCATCTTCATATCCAGGAATATCTTTCCATACTTCTATTGAATTCAATGAAACCTCTTACTTTCTACTTCTTAGAAGTTTTTCCATCATATCTTCTCCATAGTCTTCATATACTTCTGTGCAATTTTCTTTAACTATGTCATAAATCTCATACCATAAAAGATTAGCTGTCTTTTGAAATTGTGAAGACATCTGTACAAATGGAGATGCAATAACTCCACCAGTTGTAGGATGCTTTCCTAATAGTCCAAATTGACTTATTGCCTCTTCACATTGGATGTATCTTGCAAAAGCCTGAGAGTAGGATTCTAATAATCTTGGATTTACTAAGTTTTCACAGTTTCTCTGTTTTAACCATCCCCATGTCTCTTTGTATATTTCATCAGCACCAAGCGGTATACCATTCTTCTGCTTTGCAGATAGATAGTCACTAGGTGTTGGCATATCTGTTCCATCAAGAACTGCTCCGTCTGGTAAGTCAACTGCATCTATTTCTTCTGGAGTAAATGTTGGAATATCATTCATTAATATTTCTACTTTTTTACCTTTCTCTATTTTTTCAGCAGCAGGCTGTGGTTTCCCTCCTGCTTTTACTCTTCTTCCACCTCTATATGTTCCGTCCTTAGCGATAAGATCACCTCCTACTTTATTTCTTTTCTCGTGTATTGACTTTGACTAGTTCTATGTTATAATTAATTTAACAGAACCTCTCCACGCTTAATGTAGATTTTCTACATGCGGACCACGGAGAGGGCTTTTTTATATTAAGGAGAACTTATATGACATTAAAACCTGCTTTAAACTACGAAGATCAAATTACCAAATTAAAAATTGACCATAACTTAAAAATCAAAGATGAAGTTTATGCAACAGAAATTTTGAAAAAAGTAAATTATTATAGACTTTCAGGTTATGGTATTGGTCTTAAAAAATATAATAATAAAGAGCATTATAAGGATCATATTACTATCGAGCATCTCTTTAATCTTTATTGCTTTGATAGCCAATTTAAAAACAACCTCATTAGAACTATTGAGCAAATTGAAATAGAGCTTAGAACTCAAATTGCTTATCATCTAGCTATGACATATGGTTCCGATGTACTTATGCACGAAGATAATTTTATTCATAAAACAAATAAAAAAGGCCAAACCATATATTCCATCATAAATGAGAATCTGAGCAACGAAGTTGACAGGCAAAAGAATAAACCATTTGTTAAACACCACCTAAAAAAATATGATGGAAAGTTTCCAATCTGGGTATCCGTTGAACTCATGTCTTTTGGAAATTTATCGTCTTTGTTTAGTATTCTTAAGGATGAAGATCAAAAGGAAATTTCTAATTATTACAACACAGATCCTAAATATTTAAAAAATTGGATTCTATGTCTCGTTGAAGTAAGAAATATTTGTGCCCATTACACTCGACTTTATAATATGCCTTTAAAAGAAACTCCCCGTCTTTATTCTGAAAACGAACAATATAAAGGCAAACAAAATAAAATATTCCCCATTCTTTTAATCATAAAGAGAATTTTAAACTCAAACGACCAATGGGAATCCCTTTTAAAAGATTTAGAAAATACCTTTAATAAATACCAAGGCTACTTCAACTATAAATTTATGGGTTTTCCTCCTAATTGGAAAGATATTCTTTAATACCCCCTTTGAACCCGTTTTTTTGTGCGTGAGAGGGCGGCACCGTTGGTAGGGAAATCAGTCCTAGAGATTGTTACCGCCCCTCACCACCTAACAAATATCTTTTTCCCATGTTCTGCCTCTAGTTATATCTGATACATGCTTCTGACTTATATCAAACCAAGTTGCTAATTCTTTTTGCTTATATCCAAACTTATATAGCCAACGAATTTGAAAAACTTGTTTTAACTTAAGTTTAGAACCATTGGCATTTTCTCCGTGTCTTAAGCAGGCAGCTGTACCATGTCTAATTGAATCCATTATGTTTTCTTGCTGAGTTCCCCACTCCAAATTTACTAATCTATTATCTAAACAGTTACCATTCAAATGTCTGCATACATAGTTGTCAGGTCTATATCCTTTGAATGCTTGTAATACTAATTTATGAACTGGTTCTTTGTGCCTTCTTACTGGGGATTTGTTGTCCCTTACAGTTACATGTAAATAATCTTTATGAATTCTTTGACTGATCTTTACTTCTACACCACTTCTCATAGAATAAATATTTCCATATTCATCAGCATAGTAACCTGGATAAGAGGGTATTGGTTTCTTAATTATTTTCATTCCATCTATCTCCACTCTTTGCATGAATCTTTGAATGACAGGATTTACAAAGACTCATAAGATTATCTTCGTCATTAGTTCCACCACGAGAAAGAGGAAGTATGTGATGTACTTCCTCTACCTTTGTCATTCTATTCTCTTTTAAACACATCTCACAAAGTGGGTGCTCACTTATATATCTTTTTCTAATAACTCTCCATGCTTTTCCATAACGCTTATGAGTTTTAGGATCTCGTTTATATTTTTCATAGTTTTTGTTGTATTCTTTCTCATGTTTCTTACAGAATCGTCCTTCAACTAATTCAGGACAACCTGGATGAGAACATGGTCTCTTAGGTTTTCTTGGCACTTTATCACTTCATAAAGAAAGCCCTGAAGATTTAATCTCCAAGGCTCGTTTAATTATTCTTTTGCTATTTTAACTATACTACAACTACTTACTCTCATTCTATCAACTTTACTCTCCACTTGACTTTTTTCTCAGAAGAAAATATAATTTAGTTAGAAAGTGTGAATTTCTAACTAAGGAGGTTTCGTTATGTTGGTTGAACTAAAAGCTAAATCACAAGTTACTATCCCAAAAGACATAGTAAACTCTATGGAATTAAATCAAGGCGATCAATTTGAAGTCATAGAAGATAACGGAAAAATTGTACTTGTTCCAGTTGCAATCTATCCAGAACACGTCATAAAAAATTTAAAAGCTGAAGTAAAAGAAATTAAAGAATCTATAAAAAATGGAGAAAGGCCAATCTTTGATTCCATTGACTCTCTATTTGAGGAGTTAGATAAGTAATGTCCTATAAAATTACTTATTCGAAATCCTTTAAAAAACATTACAAAAAACTATCTGATACTGAAAAGAAACAAACGGAAAAGAAACTTAAATTTTTCGTAGAAAATCCTACCCATCCATCTTTAAGAACTAAGAAAATCCAAGGTACAGATGGAATATGGGAGTCTTCTGTTAACATGGATATTCGAATTATTTGGTTCTATGAAAACAATGAGCTGATATTCCTTTTAGATATTGGACACCACGATATTCTGGACAAGTTTTAAAAATATTACTATAATAAAAATACAAATTGAAAACGAAAGTTTTGCGGGTGATGCATTTATGCGTCACCCGATTTTTTTATACTTCTATATTTTTTAAAGCCTTACTATGCAACCTAAAAATATGCTGAATTGAGTAATTCATTTCAACTGCTATCTTCTCCCAAGATTCAAAACAAAGATATCTTTTTTCTAGAACGACTTGAAGTTCTTTATCTTCAATCTTTTTTATTGTTCTTACGATTTCTTTTTTCAAATCCACTAATTTATCTATATCCTTATTGATTTCTTCTTGGAGATCTACAATCTTAACAATAGTATCCTCAAGTTTTGATGATCCTCTACTAGGACTCTTAGGCATATCTGATAAGGTCGATGTAGCTTTTGTAGCCAAAGCATTTAAACTTTCAACTTGCTCCAGCTTGCTATTAATTCTTTTGTCTAAATAAAATGCTTGTTTTAAATATTCTTTTGCGTTCATTTCTTACCTCCATAATTTTTTGAGGTAAGTTCTCCATAGAACTCCTGCTCGTATATTAAGCTTATCAAATGTTCTTAGTGACATTCTATGACATTAACTCTCCAGATTTGCTTTCACTGCATCTATGAGTGCAGCTTGTGTTTTATTCTTATTTTCTAATGCTTTCATCACATCTTCATCAATAGTTCCTTTTGCTAAGATATGATGAATCACAACTGTTTCTTTCTGACCCTGCCTATATAGTCTGGCATTGGTTTGTTCATAAAATTCTAAGGACCAAGTAAGAGAAAACCAAATAAGTGTTGAATCTCCCGCTTGTAGGTTAAGACCATGGCCAGCAGATGCTGGATGGATAATGGCAACTGGAATTTTACCTTGATTCCATTCTTTAAAATCCTTACTTGTCTTAAGTTCTCTTACATCAAACTTATCTTTTATTCTTTTTAAATCTGACTTATACCAATAAGCTATTAGAGTAGGTTTACCATTTGCTCCTTCTATTAAATCTTCCAAGGCATCAAGCTTTCTATCATGGATATGAATCATATTTTTATCTTCATCATATACAGAACCCGATGCCATTTGAAGTAACTTATTAGAAAGGGCTGCAGCATTAACAGCATCTATATCTTTATCCTTTATACTAACTACCAGGTCTTTTTTTAAGGTCTCATAGATATCTCTTTCTTTATCTGATAGATTTACAAAGACTTCATTGTTTATCTTCTCTGGCATTTTTAGGTAATCTTCAGCTTTCATAGAAACTGTTATATCTGATATCTTTTCATAGATTGCATCTTCAGCAAAAGGCAGTGGTTTATAGGAATATATGATTGGTCCATTTCTCTTATCTGGTTTGAAGTAAATTTCCCTGTACTGACCAATAAATCTACCAAGTCTCTCTCCCATATCAAGCAGTCTAAACTCAGCCCACAAATCCATTAGACCGTTAGATGATGGAGTTCCAGTAAGACCAACTATTCTTTTTACTTTTGGTCTTACTTTCATCAAGGCTTTAAATCTTTTTGACCTATGAGACTTAAAAGAGGATAGTTCATCAATTACGATCATGTCGTAGTTGAATGGTAGTTCGCTCTTGTTTATTAGCCAGTCTACATTTTCCCTATTGATTAAATAAATATCCGCTTGTTCTTCTAATGCTTTTATTCTTTCTTTTGCACTACCTATGGCCACTGAATATTTTAAGATATCAAGGTGAGACCATTTTTCTATTTCCTCCTTCCATGTATCTCTAGCAACTCTTAATGGTGCTATTATTAGAACTTTAGAAATTTCAAAAGAATCAAAGAGTAAATCTTTTATAGCTGATAAGCTTATAACCGTCTTGCCGAGTCCCATGTCCAGTAGAAGTGCTGATTCCTTATTTTCTTTTATAAATTCAGTAGCATAATTTTGATATTTATGTGGAGTATATTCCAATTAGTCACCTCCGATTCTCTTCATTATTTCATCAATGTTTTCTTTTGTGTCAAGAACATAAACCTTAAAACCTAAGTTTTTAAATTGCCTAATTCTTTTTTTCTGAATTGGTCTTGGTTCTCCTCCAGGTCTTTTTGTTTCTACAAATCCAATCTTTCCTTTAGGTAGAAGTATTATCCTATCTGGTATTCCCGTCATTGAAGGAGATGTAAACTTAAGACATAGACCCTTATTCTCTTTTACTCTTTTAACAAGGGCAGATTCAATCTCTTTCTCTCGCAATTTTCATACTCCTTCCACGCTTCTTCAAAAGTCATCATACAATCATAACAAGCACCCTGGCTTTCTAAATAATTTTTAATCAGTTTTTTCCAGCCCTTAAATTTCCCTGTTTTATTTTTAGGAAAGTCTCTATCTTCCTTCATATCTCTTGCTAAATCTCCTCTTGGAGACTTTTCATTTAAGTGATTTTTCATCATGTAATTATAGAAATTCATAAATCCTCCATTTTTTTAAGTGTTGTATAGTGTAGCTTTATATAAACCTTTTACACGAGAGAATAAAAATAATATATAAAAAAAAGTAGGCTATAACTATTCACACCATACAAAATGCGTATATTAAGCCATTTAAGTGTTAAGTCAAGTGTAAATAGTCATGTCTTTTTGTAGTTTAGTGTATGCACTTTTCATTAATTAAGAAAAATTTTTTTCTATACAATCATCTTTATTTAGCCTATAAATGCTACACTAAGATGCATTTATAGAAAGTCGTCTTCCGACTCCATTAAATCATTGATGGTTATACCACCCCATTCAATTCCCCTATTTGTCCTTTTCTTTTCATAACCTTCTGCTATAAGGGCTCGTGAAAAATCTCTATTGTTCCTAATGTATTCTCCATTTGAACCAGCCCACTCACGATAAACTTGATATAACCTTGCACTCATTTCTTTATAATTTGTTCCTTTTGTGCATTTATCTGAAATAAAATGGTTTATCCAGTCATTTTCTTCTTTATATGATCTTTTTGCATCATCTACTACATTACACTTTGGATATTTAAAGCCTGCATCTATATATTCTTTTGCTCCTTCAATCATCCACTGTAGAATTGCCCCACCTGCTTTTTCTAGAAGCTTATCTATATAGTCTGTCTTAGGATTTTTAATGGCGACAGAAAATGGAGCCACCACAATTCTTCTCCAGGTTCCTCGATCATTAGATCCCACCTTTGGTAAATGATTTGTATAGAGAATAGTAGAATGCGTCGGCGTAAATGAAAATGGTGCATAGTATTTTCTTTCTGCTGAAATATCATCAACACTTGCTATCTGCTTTAGCATAGAACTTGACAGTCTTTGCCCCTCTTCTGTTTCAGAGGCTAGAATAAATCTCTTACCACATAACTCTGCAAGATCAACCTTCACATTCTTTGCTCTTGTTGTTAAAGACTCAGCTGGGATTTTACCTGCATAGTCTCCAAGAACGTGAGCCTCTGAATTAAAGACTGTAGACTTCCCATTTCCTCCATCTCCATAAGCTATAAGGAGTGCTTCTTCATAAACATGACCTATTAATGTCGACCCTGCATGGAACTTTAAGAAATTAATAAACTCATCATCTCCACCAGTTACATCCCTTAAAGTAGCTATCCACATATCCATATTATCCTTACTTGGAGCTAGGGCAGTAATCTTAGCGCAATAGTAAGACGGGTCATGCTCTTTTATTTCACTTGTTTTTAAATCAATAACTCCAACAGGTGTATTTAAAATAAAAGCATCTGCATCAAGTTTTTCATTTTTAACTTCTAACAAAGACTTAGCTAGTTTTAATATTCCAGATACTTTTCCGTGGTCGTTCATTTTTTTAGCAAAATTGAGATAGGCTTTTGCAGTATTTACTTTTAACTTTGCTTGTACTTTTTCTTCCTTATTTCCCATCATTTCAGCATCTGCTAATTCTTGATAGGTCTCTTTAAATTCAATGCTTGCATTTTCTAAAACTTTTTTGGCAGTCTCCATATAAAGACTCATTACTTTTAGCTCAGAATCTTCCCACTTCTTGCCCGTCCAATAAAGCCAGCCTTGAGATATCGTGTAGATAGCTTTATCTTTGTTGTGCTTAGTAAAGATTTCAGCCATTGCTATATCTGTAAGTTTCTCAGGCTTATATTCCTCATATCTTTCATTGTATTCTTCAGGTGGAACATAATCTTCACTTGCAGCTACCTTTTTATAGAATTTACAAGCTGACCTCCAGATTTGTTCTAACTCATCATCTGGAAGTGGTGGTGAGCAAAGACTAGCTTTTTTATCAAATAATTCTCTTGCCTCATCTGTATTTCCATATCGAATTAAAACCCTACCAGCGAAATGATTCATAGTTGAATTTCTAGAGCCTTGTTGAATTAAGTCTTGAGAGTTATCAAAATTCTCAAATTCATCATTTAAAATATCTGTTATATATTTCCTTCCCCTAACTATTTCAACAGCAGGATTCTTAACCCCAAAGAAAAACCTTGCTCCATCTAAGGCATTTCCATCAAAGAAAGTATAAGTCTCCGCCAACCTTTCTTTTACTTCTACATATTCAGCTAAATTTGTGATCTTAGGAATTGGAAAATATATGTGCATTCTTGATCTTGCAGCTTTTCCATTTTTTTCTTTTTTATGGTTTCTGCTGTAAACTATGGCAAATTTAACTCCATCAAATATTCTCTTTAAATCATTCATTGAAATCCAATCATCTGGATTTTCTGAATGGTCGTTGTCTATATCCATTGGAATGCATTCTGACTCTATAAAATTATCATTGGACCTGTAGGAATTTTTATACTTAGCCATTACATGGTCAAAACTCGCAGCTTTCTCAAATGACCTAACATCTACTGCATTGACCTCATTAGGATAAACACAGTTTGACTCCACTCCTATTAAATTTGAGGTGTATATTTTCAATTAGGCTACCCCCTTTATATGGCGAATCTTCATTTTTCTCTTCTCAGCAACTCTTATTTCTTCTGCCATTCCAGGACTTATGTTGTCACCAAAGACCCAGACTTCTTCACATTTACCAAGAAGGACATAATTAAAATGCATGGCAAGTCTTCTCTCACTTTCATCACTCATAAACTGAGGAAATAAAAGATGCGGTGCTATTGGTATATTTCCTCTATCCAAGGCATAGCGAGAGTACTTCTGTGCCTTGATGACATTATTTTCTACATCTCCAGAAAATGGACTGCAGATATATACCAAGGGATAGTATCTCTTCTCTGCATTTTTAATTGCTTGATAAGGAGTGGGGTCCTTGCACCCACTCCTGTTGTATAGTTCCTTATTCATAAATATCCCTCATTGTTTCACTACAAGTATTACAGCAAACTTGGGTAGAAAATAAATCGCCATCTTCCAATACTTTATTTAATTCTACTCGAACTTCTTTTCCACACTTTGGACAGGTGCAAAAGACATTCTCATCATTTATTTCAATGCTTACTTCCATGACATCATTTATTTTTTCTTTAACATAAAACATGAATAAACTTCCTTAGTCTTTCTTATAAAATTCACTTTCAAATCCATCTGCATCTAAGATAAGTCCAGGTGCCCAAATAGGAACTATGGACATGATTTCATTTATTTCTTCTGTGCTAGATGAATCACTTTCTATTACAACTTCATCATGGATATGCATGACGATATTAAATCCTTTCTTCTCAAGTCTCATCATAGCCTCAGCTAAAATATCTCTGGCTATGGCTTGAACTATATTTTCTACAAACTTTCCTCCGTAGGATTCTATCTTGTCCCATTTATTTCCTACTACAATTCCCTCATAGACTATTGATTCTCCACCAAATCGATTCATTCCAATTTTTGCCTTTGGGTAAGCAAGTCTTCTTTTTGAGGGTAGTTGTATAAAAAGAATCCCCTTTTCATAGCTAATAACTAAGTTCTTATATCCTTCTTTACTTCTAGTTTTTATAACTCTTTTTACGACTGAATCTATGTCCCACCAAAGACTTACTATGTTTGGATTAGCCTCGCGCCAGGAATCAACTATTGATTGGAGTTCATCTTCAGATAAACCCATCTCTATACCACCCATTGCTTTAAGAGCACCTAAGGCCCCTTGATAACCACAGGCCAAAGTCGCTATCTTTCCTTTTTGTCTAAGATGACCATTTACTCCATGCTTTTCAACTGGCACTTCAAACATCCTTGATGCTGTTCTGCAATAGATATCTTCTCCATTTTCAAAAGCGTCCAGTACCCATTGTTCTCCTGCAAGCCATGCGAGGACACGGGCCTCGATTGCTGAAAAGTCTGAAATAATAAACCTAGTGCCTTCTTTTGGTATAAAGGCTGTCCTTATTAATTGGGATAAGATATCAGATGGTGATTCATATAGAATCTCCATAGTTTCGAAATCTCTATTTTTTACAAGACTCCTTGCTAGTTCTAAATCTTTTAGATTGTTTCTCCTTAAGTTTTGGACTTGAATAAGCCTGCCTGAATATCTTCCAGTTCTATTTGCTCCATAAAATTGGATCAGACCCCTTGCTCGATTATCTTTTCCTTTTACATTTTTCATAGCATCATATTTCCTAACTGAAGACTTAGATAATTCTTGTCTAAGTTCCAATACTTCTTTTATATCTCCCTCAGTATTTTTAAGAGCAGACTCTACATTTTTTTTAGCTAAGGAGTCTATCTCTAAGCCTTTTTTATTAAGCCATTCTTTTAGCTGTAAGGGAGAGTTTGGATTCTCAAGACCAGTTAATCCTATGGCTCTATCCATGTTTTCATCTCGTAATATCTCATCAAATTTAATAGCTGAATCAACTAAAACTTCATCAATTAAGATTCCTCTGTCATTGATGTTTTGGTCTATCCAGTAGTTTTCCCATTCTGATTGAGGCATAGGAAATGCTGATAATTTTTTCTTAATAGCCATTTCTGTTTCCACATCTCTTTGGTTATATTTCTTAAAGGTAGACCACTTTTCTAAATCGTGATGTGGTAGATTTCTTGTCCTCATACCATTAGTCTTAGTTGGTTTACATGGAATAGAAAAATATCTTATAAGAGCCTTGCCTTCATTCATCTTTTGCTTATCAAGCTTCAAAACCTCTCCGACTTTTTCAAGGGATAGAGGTAACCCCAGATAAGCTGACCAAATCATAGTGCAGTACCAACCTTGAGGTTTTAGTCTCTTACCTAAAAACCTAGATAGACAGACCCTTTCAAAGTTTGCATTAAAGGCCCACTTTTCTACGCTTTCATCACTAAGTGCTGATAATATTTCTTCAGGAATAATCTCTCCACTTGCCAAATCTATTACCTTAACTTCTCCATCATCAATAGAATAGGCAAAGAGGAGGATTTCAAAATCCTCACTCTCGGCATATTTGTATACACCACTTTTGCCTAAGTCAACTGAAGAATAGGTCTCAAGATCTATGGACAATCTCTTCATAGCTATCACTAAGCTTTGTTAATTCTGCTAAATTATTTTTTCTATCTTCTTTTATTTGTTTTTCTATTTTTCTGATATCTCTATCTAGTTCTTTTAGCTGAGCTTGTAAAAATCCAAGCTTATACCATAAAAAAGACCAAATAGCTAAAACTATTTCTGTAATTAAATAGTCCATTTCTGCCTCCTATGCTAAGAAATCTTCTTCATCATCGTCCATAGCATCAAAGTCATCTGCTGCATTAGACCTATTTCCTAGAGGTTGTCCATCTCTTAGCTTTTGAATATTTCCAAGGCCCACGGCCACTCCTTTATTACCATTTACATTGTAGGCATAGAAGTTTAGTGATACTCTTGCAAAAACTCCTGAGTAGACTTCACTTCTATCAAGAATTGGTTCTACGTTTCTATCCACAATTTGAGGTGCTGTCATAGAGTTAGCATTTAAGAAGTATGCATCAGCATAAGCCTCATCATCTTTTTCTGTGTCACCATCTCTTAATGGAAGTTTGATAGCTTTCTTATTAGGTTTTTTTCCATTGAATTTAGAAAGTCCTTCATCAATAGCAGCATCTACTGCTTTCTCAATCTTCTCGATTGTCTTTTGGTCGCTCTTTGGGATAATGACAGATACTGAGTACCTTTCTTTACCACCATTGATTGACTTTGGTTCCCACACATTTGCATAAGATAATCTAACTTCACCTGTAATTACTTTTGTTTTATTCATATTTGACATATTATTTACCTCCGAATTCTTCTTTAACATTGTCAATTTTTACTTCTTCTCGTGTGTCTCTAATGCTTACTAGGGTTAACTTTCCTTTTGGTTTTTCTAGTAAGTCTACGATATTTTCATCAAAGACTTTCTTACCTAGTAACTTAGTCATAGCTGTGATGCCAAGTAACTTTTCTTCAAAGGGATTGAATCCCAGTTCTTTTACTTTGTTTATAACTTCATCTTCATCTCGGTATTTCCTATTAGACCTACCTTCGACAAGTTTTAGATCCTTCCATCTATGGCCCTTCATTGCTCTTTCTAAAGCATAGGCCTTGATATCTTTGACCCATTGTTCCATTTCGTCTAGTCTTGGTAAAATCTCTTCAATTTCATCATCAGATAGTTCTGGTGGTAGGATAAATTCTTCTTGTGCCAGTTTTAGGTTTTCTTCCGCTCTTTTCCTGCATTTATTCTTAGCTTTGCAGAAGATGCACCATTCTCCACAAGAGAATTCCCCCTCGCCTTTATATGCTTTCTCAGCAATCTCTCGTACAGTTTCTCCCCACTCATATAGTTCTATCTTCTTAATTTCATAAGTTGAGATATTGCATCTTCTTGGTTGATAGATATGAAGAATTACTTTCTCAATATCATAAATTCCATCGAAGAGAGTCAGAGCACCAAGTCCATATAGCATGAGTTGTGAATTCTCTTTAGCATCTACTAAAACTCCTTGACCATACTTTAGATCTATTACATGAAGTTCTTTTCCTCCAACAACTACACAGTCAGCTGTACCAAAGGACTCCTTAACATATTCTGATAGGTCAAGTCTTTCTTCCACAAAGACGGCTGGGTTTTCGTACCTACTTATTACTTCTGTCACATATGAAGCATATCCCTCAGTTAGCTCATCCATTTCTTCATCATAAAAATCCAAATCATCAGTAGGATCTTTTACATCTAAGCCTAATAACTTTTTTAGTTTATATTCTGCTAAGGCATGAGCTGATGTTCCTTCAAGTGCATAAGGACTAATCTCATCTTCGTATTTTTGAGAGAGCCTAACGCTTGGTGGACAGTGAATCCATCTATTAGAAGATGATGCTGATAAAATAGCATGATCTCCCATTACAACTTCTCCACATCTGCTACCAAGCCTTTATAGTTACTTGGTTCAATCTCAGATAACTTTTTAGCTCCATACTTTTCTAAAAGTTCTCTTATTTTAGCCGTATGGCCTAATCTTGATTTATCGGCTAGTATCTTTCTTACATCTTCAATCTCATAGGTTTTTTCATTTTGTTTTAATTCCTCTTTAGGTAGTTCCTCATCACTTTCTAGTGCTGTGAGAAGGACGCCTATACTAGATGCAAGATTCTCTGCATCTTCTTTGATTTCCATCAGTAGCTTTATTCTTGACATCTTTTTCTGCTTCCTTCACTTCTTTGATATCGACTGATTCAATTTGATCGCCTGGCTTTAATAGGTAGATCTGTGTAAAGTCTCCAAATAGAAACCTGATAATTCTCTTTGGTAAACTCATCTCTGCCGCTTCCATCATTTTCCTTTTCTCGCCATTCGCATTGCTTACATTAATAACAACTCTGTGTTTCAAGTAATGACCTCCCTTCTTTAAAACTTGTAAGGTTCTCTCCCCCTACAAGTCACAGGCAAAGAAAAAGGTGAGATTTTTAACCCCACCATAAAATTTATTTATAATTTTTCTTGATAAAGGCCTTGGCCTTGTCCAAATGTTTCTTTACACCAACTGAAGATATACCTAGCATTTTTGCAATTTCCGATTGCTTATATCCTTCTACATACATTAATTGGACTACTTGTCTTTGCTTAGCAGTTAATTCTTTTAATAGTGTCTCCATTTGGTCTGACCATGGGGAAATAAAATCGCTATAGTCATCGCAAGTAGATGCTTCATAGGAAATAGTCTTTTTGTCTGAATCTAATTCACCATTTTGATCATAATCTAAGGAAAGATTATAGTTCTTAGGGAATACCTCATTTACCATATACTCCACGTCTTTTTTGTTTGGCTTATATCCATGTTCTTTCTCAAAATCCTCAATATACTTTTCTTTCCATCTTTTAATTTCTTCTTTTTCCTCTTCTGTTTTACCTGGTCTCATATTTTTGAAATTATTGTAGACCTCACTATCATCTATAGAGTGGAGCATCTTAATATCCACTTCTGTGACCCCATTTTATCCTGCTGTGATGACTTCTTTTTTTCCAGTAGCAGATTGATAAATGTAGGTTCTTCTCTGATCTTGTCGTGTTTTTCTGATTCGCATTTTTCGTTTCCTCCTTGAATTGGCTAATTCTCAGGGGAAACAAAATTGACCATCGTAATTTTCTGCACTAAAAAATGCACATTAGAAATAAACGTAGAGATCAAAAAGCTCATAAGTCTAATAGACTTCTTTAGCTATTTTTGTAATCCCCTACGTCCTAATGCGCATCTCGGACTTGAGAATGTTTTTTCGTTTTTAACAGATTTTTTATTCGTCTTTCTAAATAATGCCTTTAGTAAAACGAAATAAGCTGTGATATAATTTAATTAGTCACTAACCTTATATCTGTTTCTATCTTATAAAATTAGATATTTTTACATGGTCGGAATTGGTCCAGAAAAGTCCGTGGTCTAATCGGACCACAGAAAGGAGGAAAATTGTGAGCAAAACACCTTTTTCTAAATTCATAAAATGTATTAGACCACTTAAAGAAAATAAAGAAAGTATTGAATATTTTACGCAAAGCGTATTTGAAATTTATACACCATATACCGAAGAGGACCTCTCTGATGTAGAAAGAAGTTCCTCTACTATTAAAAAATATGCTTATGGTTCAGCTAATATTTCAAAGGATGTTGCTATAGAACTTTTAAAATACAAGGATGAACAAAAACTGGCAGCTTTTATTGATGACACCGATGATTCAATTACCTCAGCTATGTATGAATTATTTCAGTCTGAGTTTTCAATTGATGGCCTTAATCTTTTTAACTTAGGCAGTAAAGCAGCAGAGCTTCTTACGAAGATACTTACCGATATAGCTACAAATGGGAATAAAAAAAGTCCTCAACCTATAAATGTTGAAGACTTTATCAGTAAAGTAAAAGTAGAAAATGGAATGTTGGTTTTCGGAGATGCCAAAATACCTATGCCAATTTCAGATGTACCATCAGAAGATATCCCTGAAGATGAAATGAAATTAAAATATATTTATGCTTTAATTGATGCCTATAATGATGCTGGAAAAACTGATATTGACATTTCAAACAGAGCTACCTTCAAAAAGAAATATAGAGAAAACTTCCAAGAGCAAAGAGTTAATTTTTATGAGGCTGAGAGTTTAAAAAATTTTTCAAGAGATACTATTTTCTCAGATTCTGATGAATTTCAAAAACTTCTAGATGAAACCTATGATGGTGTTGTCAATACAAGTAGAAAAAACTATTCTGATGGATATGATAGACTACTATCTGTTTTAGAGCAGGCATCTAAAATTGAACTCAATGGCTCAAAGCTATATCACTTACCAGAGTTGGTAACCATAAAAAGAAAATGTGGGTTTTGCCACATGTTAGTAAATGATAGTCGCTTAGTCTGGATTGAGGAGGATGAAGATGAGTAATCTATTTAATTCTATCTACGAAATCTCCCTCAGAATCCTTATACAACTTTTTGTTCTTGATGGAAAAGAGAAAACCGCAGACTACATTTCCTCTTTAGATTATTTAAGCTTATACTCTAAAACCTTTAAGATTGGAGATTACGACTTACATGGAAAAAACCCATATCGATTGGGGGAACTTGCTACTCGTTTAAAATCTGGAAGACAGGCTCTAAAAGCACTAGTATCCAAAGGTTTCGCTTCAGTGTCAGGAACGAATCAAGGTTTTGTCTTTAAAATCACTGATAGAGGTAAAGAAGTTATAGAAGAACTAAAGCTTGACTATGCAATGAACTATATGAATATTGCAATTGATGTACAGGATTATTTCAGTAAGTACTCAGATACTGAAGTTTTGAATTATATTAATGGAATTTCACGTAAAAGGAGGATATAAGTGATGGCTAAATCTTTTTATATAAAATCAATTCAAAGCATTAGCAATCAAGGTGAGATATCTAAAGTTGACTTTGCTAATGGATTTAATCTTATCCATGGCCCCTCCAACACGGGTAAGACTTTAATCTTAAAATGTGTTGATTATCTTTTTGGTGCAAGTAAAGTTGATGGTTTAGATAATCAAGATTATCTAATTATAGACCTTGCTTGTGAAAGCGGTACTATTCAAATTAAAAGGTATTTAGAAGAAAATAAGAATAAGGTGTATCTTAAAAGCTCTATTCCAGATATAGAAAGTGGCGAATACCCTCTAGTTTCTAAAACAAAAATGACTCTCTCCGATATATTTCTTACTCTCCTTGGAATAGATCAACTTCCAATTAAAGTAATCAAAAATGAAAACTTTGCAACACAAAATCTTACTTGGCGAACTTTCTTACACATCTTCTTTCTCAAAGAATCTGAAATTTTACGAGAAGGTTCTATTTTAGATCCAAAGACAAATACTTCTTTAACCGCTTTTCGCTCCTCTCTTTTATTTCTTATAAATGGTGAAGACCAAGCCCCTTTAGAAAAAGAAGAATCTCCTGATAGCATAAAGTTAAAAAATCAAGCAGTTAGAGCCTATGTAAATAATAAACTTAAAAAGATTTCTGAAGAAGAGTCCAAAATATCTGAAACTCTAAAAAACATAAGCAAAGAAGAGGCTGAGAAGCATTTAAATTATGCTTTACATCAAGTTAACTATAATAATGATGCACTATCTAAAATTACAAAAGAAAATAAAATGCTAACCGAGGAAAATACTTCTCTTTTTGTTGAAAGAGAAGAAAACAGCATAAGTATTCGAAACTTCGAAGAGCTAATTTATCAATACAAGATTGATTTAAATAGACTATCTTTTATAGTTGAGGGAAATAGACCGATGCATTCTTACGAAGAAGACACCTCATGCCCTTTTTGCAATTCCAAGATGACTGAAGAAAACAATCTAGTAAATTTAGAAAGTGTAGCTATCGAGCTAAAAAACATACAAATTAAATTAAAGGACTTAACTGAAACCCTAGAACTTCTTAAAGAAGAGGACATAGCTTTAGAGAATAAGATTAAATCTAATCAAACTATTATTAATCAAAACAGTCATCGTATTAATAAAATACTAGCTCCTGCAATAAAAGAATTAGAAAACACCATAAGAGAATATAATATGTATTTTAATTTACAAACAGAAAAAGCGACTTTAAGAAAAATGGCGTCTGAGTGGAATGAAGATCTTAGTGACTATGATGATGATAAAATTGAAGATAATAAATATAAACCATTAGATAGATTTCCACTAAATTTCTTCCGTAATCTGAGTACTATCCTTGAAACCAATCTTAAAGAATGTTCTTTTCCTAATTTAAGCACTGCAAGATTTGATAGAAACACTTTCGATGTTTCTTTAAATGGTGAACCTAAATCTAGTCAAGGTAAGGGGTATCGTGCCTACTTAAATTCAGTAGTAAGTTTATCTATGCTAGAATATTTAGATTTATACGCCACGTACCCTATTCCAATATTCATGGTTGATACTCCGCTACTAGGCCTAGATGAAGCAATCGCAGATCAACAAACTACTAAAGAGCGTCTTGATAATATGAGGTATGCTTTCTATAAGTTCCTAATAGAAACTGGAAATCACAGACAGATTATATTGATAGATAATAATAAGAATTTACCAAAAATGGACTGGAATGAATATAGCCTTCATACGGTGGAATTTACCAAAAATGAAGACTTTGGTCGCTATGGATTTCTTAAAGGCGTGACAGACTAGGAGGATTGAATTTTGAAGCTAGAATTGAACTATAACAAATTATGGAAAATCTTAATTGATAAAAACATGCGCAAAACAGATTTGATTGGGCAGGCTAGTATTAGTTCTTCTACCTTAAATAAATTGAGTAAAGGCGGAAATGTAAATACAAGCTCTTTATTAAAAATCTGTGAAGCTATTGATGTTAAGTTAGAAGATATTATTGAAACTAAACATGTGGAATAAAGATTCAAATAAAAGGAGGACCGCATGGCCAATATAAAAACGAATCTTAGAGAACTATCTGTCGCCGTAACAGTGGGCTACTTAAAAATAATATAGATTTTAATCTTACAGATCTATATAATACTCGCTTTTTTATTAATGCTTTACAGAATAATTTGCAACTATATTAACTAGCTAATCAAGTTCTCTGCACTAACCATAATATCTCTTATGAATTGTTGAGTAAGCATAAATGATAATTAAAACAGTTTTATACATAACTTGTTTTAATAAATGATTGGAAACAAATAAATTATATCCATTCTGTCTACTCCACCCTAAATATCCATAGTGTCTACACACCCTGCAATAATCTGCACTTGAACTGTTCCCACAGAGGATTTTCCAAATAGAAAAATGGCTTTTAAGATTTCTTTTAAACTCCTAAAAGCCATTGATTTCAACAGTCTTATAACCTCTTATCTTATTTTCTTGACATCAATACTACAGTCTCAACTTGCGTTGTCTTTTGATTGGGGACATAATTTTTTATCCTCGTCATTCTTGTAGGAACACAATTTATTAATGTCATTGTCTTTGGCATTTTTTCTTTTATCTTTAAAGTTATTAGAATCTTGACTATCTTTAACTCCTGTTTTGAAATAGAATGTTAAGTCATAAGGATGAACTGTTCCGTCTTTGTCAATTCTACCCACTACGACTTTATCAACTATGCTTTCAAATACTGTTCTATTAAATTCCTCTATAATTTCTTTGTTTTCTAAGACCTTTTTAAATTGCTTTAGTCTTTCTCTAATAGAGTCTTCATCTTTGATAGTTAGTTCCAGTGTTTTCTTTTCATCAAGTAATTCTTCTTTTTGTTTTGTAAGTTTTTTATACTTTTTAGCATAAACTTCTTCGTCTATACTATCTTCTAAATGAAGATCAACTAACTTTCTTTCTTGACTAATGATTCTGTTTAATTGGTTTTCTAACTTTTTCAAATCTTTGACTAACGTATTATCATTTATTTCTTCTTCAACAATTTTTAAAAAGTCATCTATTACTGTTGAATCTGTATGGCATAATTGCCTATAGCTTTCAACAAATGCTTTTTCTATTGCTGCTTCTTGTATTCCTTTTGAATGAGGGCAATATTTTTTACCTTTTTTAGTTGACCTTACACATTGCCAGTTAATTTTTTTATAAATTGAACTTGTGTGCCAAGTTCTTCTTGAAAGTATTTCGCCACAAAATCCACATTCCAGTATACTTGAAAAAGCATATTGCCTTGATAGCTTCTCTCTTTTTCTATCCTTATTAGCAATGGTGTTTCTATTTTGTGCTCTCCTGAGTCTAATCTCTTGTGCCTTTTCAAAGTCTTCTTTTGATATAATTGGCTCGTGATGATTTTCGATGTGATATTTATCAGATTCACCAAAGTTTGCTAGTCTTCTTTTTGTTATGGGATCAACGGTAAAAGTCTTTCCCATTAGAATATCTCCAATATACTTTTCATTCTTAATTATTCCTAACACTGTAGTGTCAGACCATTTTGTTTTACCTCTAGGGGTGAGATATCCTTGCTCTTCTAGTTCCCTACCAATGACTGAGCCACCATTGCCTTCTAAATATCTTTTAAAGATATATCTAACAATTTTGGCTTCTTCTTCATTTATAGAGATACTTTTTGTTGTAGGATCATAGTCGTATCCAAGGCAACCTTGAAAACCAATAAGTTCCCCTTTTTCCATTTTCATTTTCAGTCCTTTTTTTACATGGGCTGAGGTATTTTCTACTTCTTGTTGAGCTACTGAACTTAATATTGTTAATAGTAACTCTCCATCCATTGTCAAAGTATCTATATTTTCTTCTTCAAATACTACACCAACATTGTTTTCCTTTAATAGTCTTACATACTTTAAGGTATCTAATGTATTTCTAGCAAATCTTGATATAGATTTAGTAATTATCATGTCTATATCTCCATTTTGGCAATCACTTATTAGCCTCATGAAATCTGCTCTTTTAGTAGCAGTTGTTCCCGTTGTTGCTTCATCTGCATATATACCAGCCAGAGTCCAGTTCTTATTATTTTTTATTAGATTTGTGTAATAATCAACTTGCGATTTATATGATTCAAGTTGGTCTTTACTATCAGTGCTAACTCGACAATATGCTGCAACTCGTTTTAAATCTAAATGTAGTGCATTTCTATTTCTTGCTCCTGTATTTGAAGCTTTTATTAATTTTACTTTAGTATTCATTTTACCTCCTTCCCATTTTGTATCTTTCTACAGTGTTATTATATCACAAGATTAACTACTTTCTATCTCTCTTCTTATAATCATTTTCTATTCTATTTTTTATTTTTGTATATTCCTTATCATTAATTAATTTAAGATCATAAAGTCTACATAACATAGCAACTCTCATGCTATAAACTTTTATTGCTTTCATAATAACCTCCTATGTAAATTTAAGTTTTTTGACATTGACAAGTGCCTTGGATTAGCAACATAGGAATCTCACCTCCGCCTCTATTCCGGATGAGCCGGCTTCAACCTTAGAAGTATCATTATCCTCATTTTCTTCATAGCGAATAGGGTATCCCTCCCTATATTCAAACTCTTACTTATCGCTCCCTTTCTTCTTCCCTTGCTTTAAGCTTAGCAGTACTTGTTTTGCCGAATTATTCAGCAGAAAGATCTTGGCGGATAGGTTATTACGCTCCAAAAATGATTAACGTCTTGTCTTGGTCTATTCAATTGTTAAGGTTCAAAATTTATCGAGAGTTATTAATCTTTTTTAAATTTGACCATCAGAAAATACTTATCTTGATGAAACAAAATTGTTTAGAATTACCCTCTTATACTTAACAGTGAAAAGAAGTCTTTCTTGGTCACCAATTTTCAAAAATAAATTTTGTTAAATAAAAAGGTCCAATTCCCAGTGTATAAGTAACAGTGAAAATTAGACCCTCTTGGCAACTATCATCTAAAAGTCTTCCAATATTTCCTTTAGTTTTTCTAAGACTTTATTACGCCTTTTAATAACGGCTGGATGGGAAATATTCAGTTTAGCAGCTACTTCTCTAATTGTTTCTTCTTTATAAAAAAGACTTTCTATCAAATCCCTTTCAACAGGGTTGAGTTTAGAAATAGCTCTTCTTACTTCTTCAATCATTTCCTTTGTTTCGATAATTTTTTCAACATCAAATTCCAGATCTTTTAAATTTTCTTCAAAATTACCATCATGATCATAGGAACAAAAAAAGAAACAGTTATTTAACCTTTCTCTTCTTATTTGATATTTTTCTTTATTCAATTCACTATGATAGGCAAGATATACTTCCTTGCTAACAACTATTTTCTTTCCTTCTACAAATAAATAATATTCTTTGTCCATTAATTTTTCCTCCTTGTTGACATGAATTTCTTTTGTTTGAAAATGAAATTCACACAAGGAGGACTTCTAATTCTTTGCATATATTCTCCTGGGCATAAAAAAAGACCGAAAGAAAATAAATTCTTTCAGTCAATGAATGCCAATATTAAATTTAGGTGATAATCACCCATCATGGATATTATATATGCACTTAAGTACACATAAAATTCGTATATGGTACTTTTTTCATTCGTAAATAGTACGCAATAAGTTCGTCATAAATTAATTTCTCAGATGTTCATTATTTCTTCAATGCTACGACCGTCTTCAAGTTGACTAATAGCTGTCGGTAAAGTATATCCCCAAATTATTACACCAACCAATGCAATTGCTTCCTTTTTTCTTTGATAATAAACGGTTCTCTCTAAAGATACACTTCTCATACAAGCTTCATCAGTAATCTTTTTTTCAGCAATGTAGTAGTTATAAATAATCTTATGATAGATTTCTCCATATTCTGGATAAACTTTTAACCTAACACAGGCGTCATAAATTATTAAAAGCATAAGCTTACTATCCATTACATTGGAAACTCTATTGTTAAACTTTTCTTCAACTTTTTCTGGAGCAAATGTAGAAAGATACAAGTAAGCAGATTCTGAAGTTGATCCATAGTTTTCTTTGCTCTCAAACATCATAAAATTTGCCCTGCTATCTACTGCCCAGGTAACTTGTCTATATAAACTTAAAATAAGTTTTGCAGCTGAACTAATTTCTTCAAATTTCAAGTTGCTATCTGCATACAAGTTCATTATATTCTTTAAAGTTTTACTTATTCTCAATCTAATCAACCCAATACAACTTATTTACAAACTTGAATGTTTGTGCTATAATATGAATATAAGTTCAGTTTGTATTATATCTAAAATTGAAAAATAATTCAAGCACTATTGTTCGTATTAAAAGTTATAAATGCACATTAGTTCAGGAGGTTAAAGTTATGGCTTTTGCGGATAGATTAAAGGATTTTCGTGAAAAAGAAAAGTTAAGTCAAGCAGATTTTGCAAAAATGATAGGAATAAGTACAAGAACTCTTGTACATTATGAAGACGGAGAAAGATACCCAAGAGATGTCGAGGTTTACAAAAAAATAGCTGAAGTTATGGACTGTGATTACAATTATCTCCTAGAAGAAAGTGACGAGTTTTTAAATCGAGTTTATAACATGGGTGGCAAAAGAGAATTAGAAAAAGCTAGAGCATTAACAGAAGGTCTAAGCTCTTTATTTGCTGGTGGAGAAATTTCTGATGAAGATAAAGATGCTGCTTTTGAAGCTATTACTCGTGCTTATTGGGAGGCTAAAAGAGAAAACAAGAAATACGGTCGTAAGAAAAAAGATTAGGTGATTTTATGAGCATGAATCGCTATATATATGATAAGGTTAATCGACTTATAAAAAAATACAAGACACGAGATCCTATCGAATTAATAGAAGCTTTGAATATTAACCTGGTATATCTACCTGAAACAAAAATACTTTTAGGAATGTACCATTATATTCAAAGGAACAGATTTATTTTTATCAGTAGCAACACAAATTTTAATAGAAAGACGATATTAGCACACGAATTAGGTCACGATCAACTTCACAGAGATTATTGTATGAGTGGCGGAGCTTTTCATGACCAAACAGTGCTAAACCCTACAAATAAATTTGAAACTGAAGCTAATATTTTTGCAGCTCATTTATTAATTAGTGATGAAGATGTCCTAGATAATATCAATGACCAAGTTTGTGATTATGAAATCGCTGGACAATTAGGTGTAGATATAAATTTACTAAATCTAAAAATTTCTGAGTTAGCAAAAATGGGCAAGTTTAATAAACCAGTTAATGTTAATATACCTCAGGGAGATTTTCTTAAAAACTATCGCCCTGAACATGATGATTATTATTAGGAGACTCTATGGGAATTTTTATTACAGGATATATTTTATTAATCCTTTCTGGAGTAGTTTTCTACTATCTCATCTCTACCTACTCTGTAAAAATCTCAGCATTTTTGATTGATTTTATAGTTGTAGGTTTAGGATTTTATATATCCATAAAAGATAAACTAGATAACAAATTAGCTATTCCCCTTTCAATTACAGTAGTAATAATCTATGGAATATTGCTAGTTTTAATAAATCAAAAGCTACCAATAATTAGTAAACTTTTAAACTATATAATTGCTTTTATAGGATCATCAGTCGCCCTATGGTTGGCACTTGATTTTATAACAAACACTCTAGCCGCTTTTAAAATAATAGGTCAAACTTATCATCAATTACCAATAACAAAAAATATGATGATAAATTCCTTTATACATTATCTAATTGTATTCTTGATTAGTATTCCAGTGTTTAAAGGTAGAATGAAATTTATACATGGAGGAAATTATGAGTAAAGAAATGGATAAAAATAAAGACGAAAATCATGATAAAAAGGAACTTCAAATTAGATCATCTGCTGCTGAATACTTGACTTTTATTGCAGCAAATGGTGATGATCAAGAAGCTATTGAAATTAGATATGAAGATGAAAATATTTGGCTAACTCAAAAGATGATGGCAACACTATATGATGTAAGTGTTTCCGCAATAAATCAACATCTAAAAAAAATATTTGACGATAACGAACTAGACGAAAATTCAGTTATTAAGAAATACTTAATAACTGCAAACGACGGAAAATCATATAATACAAAGCACTATAATCTGCAAGCAATTATTGCAGTAGGGTTTAAAGTAAATAATGAACGTGCCGTCCAATTTAGAAAGTGGGCAAACCAAATTGTAAAAGATTTTACAATTAAAGGTTGGGCAATGGATGATGAAAGGCTCAAAAATTCCGGCACAAAACTTACCAAGGATTATTTTGAAAAATTACTTGTAAAAATTCGTGAAATTAGATTATCTGAGAGAAGATTCTATCAAAAAATCACAGATATTTATGCTACATCTTTAGACTATGATCCATCTGCAAAGGCAACAAAAAGATTTTTTGCAGCTATTCAAAATAAATTGCACTATGCAATTCATGGAAAAACTGCAGCCGAATTAATTGTAGATAGAGCCAATCATAAAACTAAAAATATGGGACTTACTACTTGGGAAGGATCTCCAGATTCAAAAATTCATAAATATGATGTAGTTGTTGCAAAAAATTATCTAAACGAAGAAGAATTAAATCAAATGCAAAGAATTGTTTCATCATATTTAGACATGGCAGAACTACAAGCAGAAAGACATATCCCGATGACTATGGAAGATTGGGAAAAAAGATTAAATGGATTTTTACAATTATGGGATAAAGAAATCTTAAACGATGCAGGAAAAGTATCTGCAGCTCTTGCTAAAAAACACGCAGAGAGTGAGTTTGAAAAATATAGAATAATACAAGATAGACTCTACAAAAGTGATTTTGATAAATTCTTGGAATTAGAAGATGATACTAAAAAATTAGAAGAATAACTTAATATACGCTTAACGCTTATAACTTTAATAGCAAGCACAGTAAGTGAGTACCCACTTACGAAAAATTGATGGAGCAGAACCTTTATGGACTGCTTCTTTTTTTATCAATTTTACCTTGTTAGGGAGA
>JAUMZM010000011.1 GCA_030528125.1 Tissierellia bacterium | reverse complement strand
TTAAAAAGCAGGTAGGTTTTGTATTTTCTACCTGCTTTGTCTACAGTCTGACTCTCGATTTATTCGAGAGTTTTTTATTTTAAATAAATATTTTTTAAAATTTGAGATTTCAAAAATTTGATATTCATATATTCAAGGATAGTAGTCCATTGAAAATACTAGAAATGGATTACGATATTGAGAAAAAAGTATTATTTTATTTATTGTGTTAAATTTATTGATTAATTCTGTCGATTTTGTTTTATTTATAAAATTTATTTTTATGTATTTATGATTTTTCTATAAAAACAGATATAAAATTTTTATCAGAAATTTAAACTTATTATTAGAAATTATTACAATAATCCAGCTTTTTTTTGGTTAAAATTTTTAATAAAAAACATCAAATCTTATATTTTTTAAGAACAATAATGAATTAATTTTCATATAGAATGAATATATAAAGATTTAATAAAAATAGAAAAATTAATCTCACATTAAGAAAAAATTATCATAATAGGAAAATATAAAAATAATCAATTCTCAAAAAATTGATTAGATTGCTTTAAAATCAAGCAAATTTAACTTTTTATTAAAATAATTATGATGCGTGTATTTTTTATAAAGTATTTGACAGAGGTATTGTATATGATACAATTTAGTAAATAAATGATGAAATTACCACATTAAATTTATGTGGTGTTGGGGGTATTATGAAAAAAAATTCAATTTATGAAGTGGATTCAAATCCACCTCTGACAAAATGTTTGCCCATTTCATTGCAACATGTTTTGACAATGTTAATTGGCAATGTCGCGCCTGCCCTTATAATTTCTGCAAGCGTTGGCTTAAGTGAAAAAGAACAGATAGTGTTGGTACAAGCGGCAATGATTGCTGCAGCTGTCGCAACATTAGTACAAGTTTATGGAATTTCAAGATTCGGTTCGAGACTTCCCATGGTTATGGGAATTAACTTTTCCTTTGTTACAGCATGTATTTCAATAGGAAAAGGTTATGGAATGGGATCGGTGTTTGGAGCATGTATATTTGGTGGAATTGCCATTATGATATTCGGTGCTCTAATCAAAAAAGTCAGGAAGTTTTTCCCGCCGCTTGTAACTGGTATAACTGTTACAACTATTGGTATGAGTCTTTATCCTGTTGCAATTGGATATATGGCTGGAAATCCTGATTTACCAACTTATGGAAGCTTACAAAATTGGGGAGTTGCTCTATTTACTTTGATAGTTGTAATTGGTCTTTCAGAATTTGGTAAAGGTTACATAAAGACAATTTCTATATTAATCGGATTGGTTTTAGGATATATTGTAGCAGCATTTATGGGAATGGTCGATTTAAGCTCATTGTCCAATCAGAAATTATTTGAATTACCTAAGATCATGCCTTTTGGAATGAAATTTGACATTTCTGCAATTATGACTATGGTTGTAATGTATATTGTAACGAGTATAGAGGCCATAGGAGATATTTCTTCTCTTACAATGGGAGGAATGGATAGAGAAGCTACAACAGAAGAGATTTCAAATGGAATTATGGGTAATGGATTGTCTGCTATTATAAATGCATTCTTTGGAGGAACACCAACTGCTACATTTAGCCAAAATGTAGGAATTGTAACTTTGACAAAAGTTGCAAACAAAAAGGTTATAAAAATTGCTGCATTTATGGTATTTATAATAGGAATTTTACCTAAATTTGGTGCTCTTATGACAAGTATCCCTTATCCTGTTTTGGGAGGAGCTACTTTATCAGTTTTTGCTATAATTACGGTAAATGGTCTTAGATTACTTTGGGAAGAAGAATTTACTACAAGAAACATGACAATAATAGGAGTGAGTCTTGCAATTGGAATGGGAATCACACAGGTTCCAGAGACAATAGCATCATTTCCAGAAGGATTTCAATTATTCATAGGCTCAAGTCCTGTTATTATGAGTACAATTGTTGCCTTTGTTATGAATCTTATTCTTCCAAGAAAGACTTTAGAACAAGAAGCAGAAGAAAGAAAAGCACTCGATAAATAGAAAGGAGCAAATAATGATTGTAGGAAAAAGTGTAAATAGAGTCGACGCTTATGACAAGGCAACAGGAATTGCTAAATATACTGCCGACTTATGTGATAACAATGCCTATGTTGCAAAAGTTTTGCATTCTACAATAGCGCATGGTTTCGTAGAAGAGATAGATAAAAAAGAAGCAGAAGCTATGGAAGGAGTTATAAAGATTGTAACTTGCTTTGATGTTCCTGATATAGAATTTCCAACAGCAGGCCATCCTCATAGCTTAGATCCTAATCATCAAGATATTGCAGATAGAAAGCTATTAAATACACATGTAAGATATTATGGAGATGATATTGCAGCAGTTATTGCAGTAGATGAAGTTACTGCAAAAAAAGCTTTAAAAAAGATAAAAGTAAAATACAAAGAATTACCATTTGTAACCAGAGCAAAAGATGCTCTAAAAGAAGATGCTGCACTAATTCATCCAGATAATGATGATTATGAAAGCTCATTAAATGGTAATAAATACAAAGAAAACGGAGAACACAAGAATATACTTGCACATACTTCTATAAATAAAGGAGATTTTGAAAAAGCAATTCAAGAAGAAGGACTTATAAAAGTTGAAGGACACTACAAAACTCCAATCGTAAGTCATTGCCATATAGAAAATAACTCCATATTTGCAAAAGAGGAATTTGGCAAGATTACAGTTGTTGCATCAACTCAATTGCCTCATATAGTAAGAAGAGTAATAGCTCAAGCCCTTGGTATTGATTGGGGTAAAGTAAGAGTTATTAAGCCATATATTGGAGGAGGATTTGGAAACAAGCAAGATGCTTTGTATGAACCTTTATGTGCTTATCTTTCAACACAAGTTGGAGGAAGAACTGTAAAATTAGAACCAACACGTGAAGAGACTTTCGTATCAAATAGAACAAGACATCCTATTGAATATGATATTACTTCTTATGTAAGAAAAGATGGAACAATTGTTGCAAGAAAGTTCTTGGCAATTACTCCAAATGGAGGATACGCTTCACACGGACATAGTATTTCAGCAAAAGGACTTGGAGCATTCCCACAACAATATCCATGTGAAAATATTAAAGCCGATGCTTATACAGTTTATACAAATACTCCTGTATGCGGAGCAATGAGAGGCTATGGTATTCCTCAAGCTATGTGGGCTGGAGAATGTCATATAGATGATATTGCAAGAAAGCTTGGAATGGATCCTTACGAGTATCGTATGAAATTTATAATGCCAAAAGGATTTGTTGATCCATTTAGCAAAAACGAAAACTACTTTGATTCCTTTAGACAAACATTAGAAAAAGGAAAAGAAGAATTTAATTATTACGAAAAGAAAGAAAAATATAAAAATCAAACTGGAAATATAAGAAGAGGTGTAGGACTTGCATCATTCTGGTATAATACAGCAGTTTGGCCAATATCTCAGGAAGCTTCATCTTGTAGAATGATATTAAATCAAGATGGCAGCATCCAAGTTCAATTAGCAGAAACAGAGATAGGACAAGGAGCAGACACAGCATTTTCACAAATGGCAGCAGATGCCGTTGGAGTAAAATTTGAAGATATCCATGTAGTTTCAGTACAAGATACAGATGTTTTGCCATTTGGTACAGGAGCTTATGCTTCAAGACAAACCTATATAGCAGGATTTGCTATTACAAAAACTGCAAATATCTTAAGAGAGAAAATACTAAAACATGCATATAGACTTACAAGAATGTCACCGGATAATCTTGATATAATAGATGGAAATATAATAAGAAAGCAAGACAATAGAATTCTTATGTCACTTGGAGATCTTGCTATGAAAGCATTATATAGCATGGATCATAGTGAACATATAACAGCAGAAGCAACACATCAAATAATGTCAAATGCTTATTCATTTGGTTGTACATTTGCAGAAGTTGAAGTAGATATACAAATGTGCAAAATAAAAGTTTTAAAGATGCTAAATGTTCATGATTGCGGAAAACTAATCAATCCTCAATTAGCAAGAGCTCAGGCACATGGAGGAATGAGCATGGCTCTTGGATTTGCGCTTAATGAAGAATATCTAATAGATGATAAGACAGGAAGAGTACTAAATGGAAATCTACTAGACTATAAATTACTCACAAGTGCAGATCAACCAGATTTAGATGTAATATTTATAGAAAACCCAGAACCTACAAGCGTATTTGGAACAAAGTCATTAGGAGAACCTCCAACATGTTCTGGAGCACCTGCGATAAGAAATGCAGTATTAAATGCCACAGGAGTAGCATTAAATCAAGCACCTATGTCTTCAAGAAATATATTTGTTCCATTCAAAGAAAGTGGATTATTTGAGGAGGTTAAATAATGTATGATATAAAAGCTTTGTATGAAGCAAATACAAAAGATGAAGCAATAGAACTATTGAAAGAACATCCAAATGCAAAAATAATAGCAGGAGGAAGTGATATTCTACTTGATATAAGAGATGGCAAATTAGAAGATGCAGAGCTTGTAAGCATCCAAAAACTAGACGAGATAAGAGGAATATCATTAGAAGAAGATGGAACTATAAGAATAGGTTCTATGTCAAGCTTTACAGACGTATATAGAAGTGAAATAATAAGAGGAAATCTCATAGTCCTTGCAGAAGCAGTAAGACAAGTAGGAAGTCAACAAATTAGAAATATAGGAACAATTGGCGGAAATACTTGTAATGGAATAACATCAGCAGATTCAGCAGCAACATTACTTGCACATAATGCAATAGTTGAAATCTATGGAGAAGAAGGATATAGATATGTTCCGCTAAAAGATTTCTATATAAAAGCAAAAAAGGTTGACTTAGATCATAACGAAATCCAAACAGCAATTCTAATCAAAAAAGAAGACTATGAGGGATATGAAGGCTCATACTATAAGTATGCATCAAGAAAAGCCTTAGATATTGCAACAGTATCATGTTCTATAAATTTGAAATTAGAAGATGACAAGAAGACAATAAAAGATTTGAGAATAGCTTATGGAGTTGCAGGACCAGTTCCATTAAGAGCAGAAAATGCAGAGAAATTCATGAAAGGCAAAATTGCAGACAAAAAGACTGTAGAAGAATTTGCAGATACTGCAATGAATGATCTTCATCCTAGAGATAGCTGGAGAGCAAGCAAAGAATTTAGAGTTCACATGATGTACGAAATGACAAAAAGAACACTTCAAAGAGCAATGGAAAGATTGGATGGTTACTATGAGCAATAGAGAATACAAAGAATTAAATTGCACAATAAATGGTAAGAAATATTCAAAGATGATAGATGTAAGAGCATCTCTTACAGATGTTCTAAGAAATGACTTCTCATTAACATCAGTGAAAAAGGGATGTGAAGTAGGAGAATGTGGAGCTTGTAATGTTCTAATTAATGGAGAAAGCTTTAACTCCTGTATCTATCTTGCAATATGGGCTGATGGAAAAGAGATAACAACACTTGAAGGCTTACAAAAAGAAGATGGAACACTTCTTGACATACAACAAGCATTTATAGATGAAGCAGCAGTACAATGCGGGTTCTGTACTCCAGGAGTAATCCTTACAGCAGTTGAAATCTTAAATAGAAACAAAAGATACTCAAGAGATGAATTAAGGCAACTTATGAGTGGACATATGTGCCGTTGCACAGGATATGACAATATAATAAATGCAGTTGAAAAAACAATGAATAATAGATTAAAAGCACAAGGAAAATAATCTATATAAACCTCTCTGATACCAGAGAGGTTTTTTAATATTCTATAACTTTAAATTATTTAAAAATATTATAAAGATGTAATTAAATTTAAAAATAATTTAGACTTGACAATTGATATATATATATAATATTATAAATAAAAAACTATGTATTTAAAGAGAAAGGCTTACTAAAATATGGAATGCAAAAACCAGTCATAAAATATTTTATGAAATCGTTTACTAAAAGTGGGAGGAGAAAATGTCAAAAAACAAAAAAATTACACTAGCAGTTGTAATTGCTATAATAGTATGTGCTTTAATATATTCATTGAAAGATTATAATTTCTATGAGAGAAAGCTTGCTGGAGAAACTTATTATTATGTTTTTGATGAGAATGAAGAAGAATATAAGCATGGGTATAGATTTAACTTTATAGGATTTGAAGAGGATAAAGTAATTTTTTACATTGTTGAATATATAGATGAACTTCCAGATAATGTTGATATAAAGGACTTAGGATATAGACAATTTAATAGAGAATTTCCAAATCCTGTTTATGATAAGAAAACTAAGACTGTAACTGTAAATGTAGATGGGAGTGAAGAATCTATTAAAGTTATAGATAAAGATAACATAGAATATCTTCAAAAAAAATATGTAAGAGCAGATGGAAATGATTAAATTCATAAAATAAAAATATAATAAATATTATAGTAATTGTTTTTATTTGTAAATTTTTGTATACTATTAGAATAGGTTAGGAGTTTTAATATGATAAAATATCAAGCTATTTACAAAGATTTATTAACAAAAATAAAAACAGGTAAATATAAGATAAATACATATCTTCCAAGCGAGGAAGAATTATCTAAAATATATGATTGCTCAAGAGATACAATAAGAAAAGCTCTAAATATGCTATTACAAGAAGGATATATCCAAAAAAACAAAGGGAGGGGATCTTTGGTATTGGATTTTAATGTAATAGAATTTCCAGTATCTGGAGTTACAAGCTTTAAGGAATTACAAGAATTAATTCCTGGAGAAACAAAGACTTATGTAAATATTTTTGTTCAATCTGAAGTTACACCGCAAATAAAAGAACATCTTTCAATGGAAAAAGGAAATATGTATCATATAGAAAGAGTAAGAGAGATTAATGGGGAAAAAGTAATTCTTGACATTGATTATATTAATGGAGAAGTAATAAAAGGACTAAAGGTTGAAAATGCCGAGGATTCTCTTTATAAATACATAGAAAAAGATCTCAAACTAAAAATAGCATTTGCAAAAAAAGAAATAACTGTTGTAAAAGCAACAGAAAGAGAAATGCAAATTCTAGATATGAAAGAATATAATCTTTTGGTATGTGTAAAGTCTTATACATATCTTGAAGATGGGACATTATTTCAATATACTATATCAAAGCATAGACCAGACAAATTTAGATTTGTTGATCTTGCAAGAAGAACAGGGCTTAAAACCATTTGATTTATCAAATGGTTTTTTTATATGTAAAATTAGTAAAAATATATTGACAAAGGTATACGTACATGTTAGTATTAATTAAAATGGTGTACGTACAATATAGGAGGATTTTATGGGAAAGTTCGAGAAAGATTCTAAGGATTTGTTAGAATATATTGGCGGAAAAGAAAACGTTTCAGCTGTATCTCATTGTGTAACTAGAATGAGATTTGTTCTAAAAGATCCCAAAAATGCAGATATTGAAAAGATTGAAGATATTCCAAGCGTAAAAGGAACATTCACTCAATCAGGACAGTTTCAAGTTATTATAGGAAATGAGGTTTCTGATTTCTATAATGATTTTGTGAAAGTTAGTGGAATTGAAGGCGTAAGTAAGGATGAAGTAAAATTTGCTTCAAAATCAAATCAAAATCGGTTGCAAAGACTTATGGGAAATCTTGGAGAGATATTTGCTCCAATAATTCCAGCTCTTATCTGTGGAGGTTTGATTTTAGGATTTAGAAATGTAATATATCAAATTCAGATGTTTGAAAACGGTACTAAGACTTTAGTTGAGATTTCACAGTTTTGGTCTGGAGTTGATAGCTTCTTATGGTTAATAGGAGAAGCTGTATTTCAATTCTTACCAGTTGCAATAGTATGGTCTATTACGAAAAAAATGGGAACGAGCCAAATCCTTGGAATTGTACTTGGTATTACTCTTGTTTCACCACAATTATTAAATGCTTATGATGTTGCATCAACAGCTGCAAGTGATATACCTGTATGGGATTTTGGATATTTTAAAATTCAAATGATAGGTTATCAAGCGCAGGTAATTCCAGCAATGCTTGCGGGGTTTGTATTGGTTTATCTTGAGAAATTCTTTAGGAAAATTTCTCCAAGTTCTATTAGTATGATTATCGTTCCATTCTTTTCACTTGTACCAGCTGCAATAATTGCTCATACAGTTGTAGGTCCTATTGGATGGGCTATAGGTGATTGGATTTCTAAGGTCGTCTGGGCAGGACTTACATCTAATGTAAAATGGCTATTTGCACTTGTATTTGGTTTTATATATGCGCCTCTTGTAATAACAGGATTACATCATATGACAAATGCAATCGATGTTCAACTAAAAAACACTTTTGGTGGAACATTATTGTGGCCTATGATTGCTCTATCAAATATAGCTCAAGGATCAGCAGTATTGGGAATGATTTATCTTCAAAGAAATAATACAAAATCTAAAGAAATAAATATTCCTGCTTTTATATCATGTTATCTTGGAGTTACTGAGCCAGCATTATTTGGTGTAAACTTAAAATACTCATTCCCGTTTTTCTGTGGAATGACAGGTTCTGCACTTGCAGCAATATTTTCTGTTTCAACAGGAACAATGGCAGCTTCAATTGGAGTTGGTGGTATTCCAGGAATTTTATCAATACTTCCAGGATATTGGTTGACATTTTTAATTGCTATGGCTATAGCAATAGCTGTACCATTTGTACTTACAGTCATAGTAGGAAGAAAGAGATTAAGTTATGAAGATATGTATGGTAAAGAAAAAGCAAATGCTGCAATGAATGAAAATAGTAAAGCAGAAAGCATTTCAAATGATAAAGAAATATTTGTATCTCCTATGAAAGGAAAAGTTATGAATCTATCAGAAGTTAAGGATAAAGTATTTTCTGAAGGAATAATGGGAGATGGATTTGCAATAGAACTAGAAGTTGGTGAAATAGTATCTCCTGTAGATGGTAAAGTTGCTATGACTTATCCTACAAAACATGCTATAGGAATAAAAAGTGATAATGGAATGGAAATTCTAATTCATATAGGAATGGATACTGTTGAACTTGATGGAAATGGATTTGAATCATTTGTAGAAGATAATCAGAAAATCAAAAAGGGACAATTGCTTACAAGAGTTGATCTTGATTATATAAAAGAGAAAGGCAAATCTTTGGTATCGCCTGTAGTATTTACATCAGGAGAAAAAATAAAACTACTAGATGTAAAACAAGTAAATCAAAATGATAAGATAATAGAAATAGAATAGGAGAAGAAATGTCTGATTTTAAGGATAAAGTTATATATCAAATATATCCTAAATCTTTCAAAGATAGTAATGATGACGGAATAGGAAATTTAAGAGGGATAATAGATAAACTAGATTATCTAAGTTTTCTTGGAATTGATTATATTTGGATTACTCCTTTCTTTAAATCACCACAAAATGATAATGGATATGATATAGAAGATTATTATAGTATTGATCCATTATTCGGAACAATGGAAGATTTGGAAGAGCTTATAGATAAAGCTAAAGAAAAAAACATATATTTGATGCTAGATATGGTATTTAATCATACATCTACAAATCATATATGGTTCAAAAAAGCTTTAAATGGAGATAAATATTATAAGGATTTCTATTTCTTTAGAAAAAACGAAGGAAAAGTTCCCACAAATTGGCAATCTAAATTTGGAGGAAGTGCATGGGAATATGTTAGACAATTAGATGAATATTATCTTCATTTGTATGATAAATCTCAAGCTGATTTAAATTGGCAAAACCCAAATGTACGTGATGAGCTTGTAAAGATTCTAAATTTCTGGTTAGAAAAGGGAATAAAGGGATTTAGATTTGATGTAATAAATGTTATAAGCAAGGAATGCTTTAAAGACGATTATATAGGTGATGGAAGAAGATTTTATACAGATGGACCAAAAGTCTTAGAATATATGGAAGAATTAAACGAAAGATCATTTGGAAAGTACAAAGACATAGTAACCGTTGGAGAAATGTCATCTACTACTATCGAAAATTGTATAAAATACACCAATCCCGATAATAAAGCATTAGACATGGCGTTTAATTTTCATCATCTAAAAGTCGATTATAAGGATGATAAGAAATGGACAATAATGCCATTTGACTTTATGAAATTAAAAAGACTTCTTAATAGTTGGCAAATTGGAATGCAAGAAGGAAATGGATGGAATGCACTTTTCTGGAATTGTCATGATCAACCAAGAAGTGTATCAAGATTTGGAGATGACAAAAATTATCTTAAAGAATCTGCAAAAATGCTAGCTACAGCTTTACATTTACAAAAAGGTACACCTTATATCTATCAAGGAGAAGAAATAGGAATGACAAATAACTATTTTACAGATATAAGAGATTATAAAGATGTAGAGAGCATAAACTATTACAATATTCTAAAGGAAAAGGGAATTGATGAAAAAGAAATCTATCTAATACTTCAGCAAAAATCAAGAGATAATGCTAGATCTCCAATGCAATGGAATTCTAAAGGTGGATTTTCTAATGAGAAATCTTGGATTAAAATAAACGAAAATACCAAGAATATAAATGTAGATAATAATATTAACGATAAAGATTCCATATTATATTACTATAAAAAACTTATAGAACTTAGAAAAGAATATGAGATTATAAGTCTTGGAGAATATGAGCCGTTTTTAGAAGATAACGAAAGAGTATATGCCTTTATAAGAAAATATAAAGGCAAAAAACTAATTGTACTAAATAATTTCTATAAAGAAATCACAACTGTTAAGATTGATAATATCAAAGACTATAAGATACTTATATCAAATTATGATAATAATGATTTAAAAGACAATCTAGTCCTTAGACCTTATGAGTCTATAGCATTATACAAATAATAAATCTCACATAAAAATAAAGGCGAAATCGTCTTTATTTTTATGTAAATATAATTTTATAATTAGATTTGCTATAACTTTTTATTTTTCTAATCATTGTATATAATTAAATATATCCTATCTTATAGAAAAGAGGTTAATTATGAATGATAATTGGAAGATATTTATAGTTGAAGATGATATAGTAATAGCAAAACAAATATCTAAATTTCTCAAATCTTGGGGATATGAAGCCTTAATCAATGAAGATTTTCAAAAAGTATTTCAAAATTATTTGGATTTTAAACCAGATTTAATTTTAATGGATATAACTTTGCCTTTTTTCAATGGATATCATTGGTGTAAGATGATTAGAAAAGATTCTAATGTTCCAATAATATTTATATCAGCTGCTGATGAAAATTTGAATTTGATTATGGCTGTAGATATGGGGGCTGATGATTATATAGTTAAACCTTTTGAATTAGAAGTTCTTTTTGCTAAGATAAGAGCTATTTTAAGAAGAAGTTATGAGTACGAGAAAGACAATGACAAAGTAAGACTTAATTCAATAGTCTTAGATAAAAATAGCATGGAATTATCATTTGAAGATAAAAAAATAGAATTAACGAAGAACGAATATAAAATTATGGAAATTTTAATATCTAATCCTTCAAAAGTTATAAAAAGAGAAGAAATAATGAATAAATTATGGCAGTCAGATGAATTTATCGATGATAATACCCTTACAGTTAACATTATGAGGCTTAGAAGAAAACTAGATGAGTATGGATTGAAGGATTTGATTAAGACAAAGAAGAAAGTCGGTTACTATGTTGAAAAACCAAATTAGAGAAGAAATTTCAAATAAGAAAATAGAAATTATTTTTCTTATAATAATGATTTTGTTTTTTGTATTAATGAATTTTATATTTCCAATCTATCATAATTTTATAGTATATTTTGCAATTGTTTTTTCGATGTTTTATCTATTAATGTTTGTATTATCAATGCGTAATAGTATAAAAGATAAAAATCTAATAAAAGAATGGATAGATACAAATAAAGATATAAAATTACCAGATGAATTTTATAATAGAGCATATATAAAAGAGATAGAAAGATTAAATAATGAAGTCAAAAGTTACAAAGAAAAAGTAACATATACCACAAATGAGCTAAAAGACTATATAACGATATGGACTCATCAGATAAAATCTCCAATATTTGCACTTAACTTATTGCTTGATGATTCCAATATAGATAGAGATGCTTCTAAAAACGAACTTTTCGAAATAGAAGAATATGTGGATAATATACTTGGATTTGTAAGAATGGATAGCAAGTCAACAGATTATTCATTTTCTGTAATTGATGTAGATAAAGAAGTAAGCTCATCTATAAAAAAATACGCAAGACAAATTATTCAAAAAAAGAATAATATAGAATTCAAAAAGACCAATCTTAAAATATTATCAGATTCAAAGTGGTTTAGATTTATAATCGATCAAATACTTTCTAACGCTAATAAATACACAAAAAATGGCAAAATAGAGATTTATTCAACTAATCATAGTCTAATCATAAAAGATAGCGGTATAGGTATAAGAAAAGAGGATCTGCCAAGATTATTTGAAAAGGGATATACAGGTTTTAATGGTAGACTAGATAAAAAAGCAACAGGTATTGGATTAAATCTTGTAAAGAATATATCCAATCATCTAAGAATAGATGTATCTATAGAATCTAGAATAAATATTGGAACAAAAGTTATACTAGATTTGGATAAAAATATAGAAGAATAATAAAATTCCTCTTTTTTCTTACAAAAATGTCATATTAAATTACAAATTGTTATATAAATCAAATGATTAAATTTCTAGTGTTTCCTATAATTATATTAGAATAAGAAAGGAGATTAAGATGTTATTAGAAGTAAATAAACTAAAAAAAATATATAAGACAAGATTTTCATCAGTTAAGGTTGAAGCTTTAAAAGATATCAATTTTTCTGTAGAAGAAGGGGAATTTGTCGCAATTATGGGAGAAAGTGGATCAGGCAAGACCACTTTATTGAATCTAATTGCATTACTTGATAAGCCTACAAGTGGAACGATTATATTAGAAGATAAAAATATCTTAGATATAAAGGATAATGAAATAGCATCATTTAGAAGAGATCATTTGGGATTTGTATTTCAGAATTTTAATCTTTTAGATACTTTCAATGTAAAAGATAATATCGCATTACCATTGGTCCTGAAAGAAACAGATTACAAAGAAATTGAAAAAAGAGTTGTAGAAATTTCAAGAATTGTTGATATAGAAGATTTATTAGAAAAATATCCCTATGAGATTTCTGGAGGACAAAAACAAAGAGTTGCAATATCAAGAGCTCTAGTAAATAATCCTAAGCTGATATTAGCAGACGAACCAACAGGATCATTGGATTCAAATTCTACAAATGAGTTATTAAAAGTTTTTAATGATATTAACGAAAAAGGTCAAACTATAATAATGGTTACTCATTCTGTAAGAGCAGCTGCAGAAGCATCAAGAGTTTTGTTTATAAAAGATGGACAGATATTTCATCAATTATACAAGGCCAATAATGATAATATAACTATGCAAGAGAAGATATCACAGACTATGCAAATGTTACAAAGGAGATAATAATGAAAACATCTCTATATATAAATTTAGCCAAGTCAACAATAAAAAGACATAAAAACTTATATGTTCCTTTTATGATAAACTCAATTTTTCTTTTGATCATAACAACTATATGCGTAAATTTAAATGATAAGGATTTATTAAATATAATTGGAAGAAGAACTTTTATTAGTACAATTTCTGATTTAGCATATTATATAATGATCGTATTTTCAGCTATAATAATACTTTCTACATATAATTTCATTCGCAAAAAGAAATATGAAGAAAATGGATTATATATGGTTCTTGGAATGGAGAAAAAGCATATTATTAAAATAATGTTTTGGGAATTATTGTATGTAAGTATATTTGTAATTATAGTAGGATGTTTATTGGGATTTGTATTTTATAAACTGGCAATTGGAATATATGCAAAAATGATTGACATAGAAGCTAATATATTTCAAAATGGAATTTTTCAAAATCCTATTCCAACATTAAAAACAGGATTAGTATTTTTAATTATATTTTTGATTTTGTTTTTAATTAATGCTTTTAAGATTAGAAAATTTTCAGCTATTGAATTGTTAAGAGAATCAAAAGCTGGAGAAAAGAAGACTAAGTTTAATTTAATAAAGACAATATTTGGAGTTTTATCATTAGTAGCTGGATACTACATATCAATAACTACAACAAATCCTTTGAAAGCAACGGTTAATTTATTTATTGCTGTAATACTTGTAATAATAGGAACTTATCTATCATTTTCTGTGATAATTTCTTTTATACTAAACTTACTTAAGAAAAACAACAAATTCTATTACAAAAAAGAAAATTTCGTAGCAGTATCTGGTCTTATGTATAGAGTTAGAAATTCATCAAGGACACTTTCTGCTATAACAATTTTATCAACTTCTGTTATGGTAATTTTGACATCGGGACTTTCTTTATATCTGGGCACAAATGAAAAAATAGAAAATATCTTACCTACAGATTATGTTATTTATCATAATTTGATTGGTAAAAAAGAAGATAGTAATTTAGAAGATTCGATTAATAGATATTTAAGTGATAAGAATCTAGAAGCTAAATATGATAGATACAAAACATATATAACTCTAGCCTATAGAGAAAAAGACAAAGTTACTGCAATCCCAGAGAATATTGAAATAGGGGGTTATGATAATTATGATTCATTTGTAAATATTAATTTGATTTATACAAATAATCATGATGATGTTTTCAAAAATTCTAAAATTATAAATGTTAAGATGGATGATAAGGTCGGAAATATTAATCTAAAAAATTATGATAGAAAAATTAAATCAATTAATTATAAAGATTTTGACTTTAAATTTTCAAAAGAAGCAAATATTATGGATTCTTATTATCTTGTGACAAATGATTTGGAAATTTTTAACAATTTAAAAAAATTAGTTATTCCTAAAAACGAAGTAGCCTTTAGTATGTATGAAGAAGTTGTACTTATTGATAAATTAAATAAAAACAAAAACCGGGATAATTTTGAAAAAAATATAATAAGTAATTTAAAGGGAAATGGAATAGAAGATGTATATTCCGAGTCAAAAGAAGAAAAGATAGAAGAAGAAATAGATGGAAATTCTTCAATATTTTTTATGGGGATACTGCTTGGAATTGCATTCCTGGCATCGACAGCTATGTTCATATATTATAAACAGTTAACCGAAGGATATGATGATATTTATAGATTCAAAATAATGAGACAAGTAGGTTTGACAGACAATGAAGCAAAAAATACAGTAACTAAGCAAATAGTATCAGTATTTATATTGCCTGTAGCATTTACAATAATGCATACGGCTTTTGCAATTCCTGTATTGAGCCAATTTTTAAAGGCGGCAGGTCTTTTGAATAAAAATATAATGCTTAAAAGTATGCTAATATCTGCTATTATATTCTTTGCATTCTATTTTGTTGTCTTTATTATGACTGAAAGAGTATATCTAAATCTAATTCTTGAAAAGAATAAATAATGTCAAAAGATTAAATGAAAATCAAAAAAGCACCTTATTGGGTGCTTTTTACAAAATAATCATTCATCTTTATTGTTATAATCACTAGAATCGCTGTAATCTTTTCCTGTTATAAATGAAAGCTTTGTCTCACTTACAATTATTGCCAAAAATACTAAGACAAAACCTATTACTGAATAGACTGTAAGAGTTTCAATTCCAAGTAGCACTGGAATCAAAATTCCAAATACTGATTCAAATCCTAGTATCAAAGAAGCAGTTGATGGATCTGTATATTTTTGTCCTACATTTTGAAGCAATAACGCAACTGCAGTACACATAATAGAAAGATATAGCAATTCAAACAATGAAGTTCTACTTATAGATATAGAAGAGTTATCTTCTATAAATATTGCAACTATCCAAGAAAGTATTGCAGCCATTACAAATTGTAAGATTGTCATAACTATAGGATCTTTTCCTTTAGCTAATGCACTTACAGCAACTATATGTGATGCAAATAAAAAACCACTCAACAATGCTAGTAAATCTCCAAGCCATGCAAGATCATTTTGGCTAGATGATGTGCTTTTTGACATTGAAATAAAAAATATTCCACTTACACATAATATAGCTGCAGCTATATTAAACTTATCAGGTTTCTTTTTGAAAATAATCCAAGAAAGAAATGGAACAATTACACAATAAGATGCAGATAAGAAACCACTTCTTCCAGGATCTGCAAAAGTTACTCCTATAGTCTGTGAAGTATATGCCAAAAATAAAAATATACCTATTATAAGCCCATGCTTAATGTCATCTTTTGTTAAACCTTTTAATTTTTTTATAAAGATAATTGCTAATAAGATAGCCGATAGTGAAAATCTTATTGCAAGAATAAAATTAGGATTAAGTTCATGAGAAGCTTCTTTTACAACAGTAAGTGAACTTCCCCAAAGAATAGCAACAACTAATAAGGCTAGTTTTGCTAAAAGATTAGTCTTTTTATTACTCATTTAAAAACTCCTTTATATTGTTTTCTAATAACATTATTGCAAATTTATTGTATCTTATAAATAATATTTTAATAGGAAAATAAGTAATAAATATAAAATTTAGAAAATAACAATTTGAAAGCTTAAATTATTTTTATATAAAAATTTAATTTATATAAAAATATAGAGCTTTTAATTATTACAACTCTTATATAACTTTAAAAAATCAACAATTAAAGATATAATATAATTACGGATTATAAATAAAAGCAAAATAAGAATTTGTAAAGGGGAAGATTATGAAATATTTTGATTTTAATGGAGAGAAAATCAGTAGATTAGGATATGGTTGCATGAGATTTCCAGTAATAGATGGAGATAATAGCAAAATTGATGAAGAAAAATCCGAGAAATTACTCTTATATGCAATAGAAAATGGAGTAAATTACATAGATACAGCATATCCATATCATGGAGAAAATAGTGAGAAATTTCTTAGAAAATTTCTTACAAAGAATAAATTAAGAGATAAGATAAACCTTATCTCAAAACTTCCTTGTTGGATGATAAAAGAAAAAGAAGATTTTGAAAAAATATTTAATGAGCAATTAGAAAGATTACAAACCGATCATCTTGATTTCTATCTTCTACATTCACTAGATCTAAAGACTTTTAATAGAGTTAAGGATCTTGGAGTTTTGGATTTTATAAGTGAATTAAAACAAAGTGGAAAGGTAAGAAATCTTGGATTCTCATTTCATGATGAATACGATTGTTTTGTAGAAATAATTAATAGTTATGATTGGGATTTTTGCCAAATTCAGCTAAATTATTTGGATATAGATTATCAAGCAGGATTAAAAGGATATAAATTAGCAAAAGAAAAGAATATTCCAATGGTTATAATGGAACCTGTAAAAGGAGGAAGACTTGCAACACCTCCATCAGAAACATTGGAATTATTTGAAAAGTTTAAACCACAATCTCCAGCTCAACTTTCTATTGAATTTCCTCTAAGCTTAACTAATGTAATGACTGTTCTAAGTGGAATGAATGAAAAAGAGCAAATTGATGAGAATATACAAATGGCAGATAGCGTAGAAGCTGGTAATTTAAGTGAGGATAAGAAGGCTTTATACGATAGTGTAAGAAAATTATACAAGAAAAGAGAAAGAATTGGATGTACTGCTTGCGAATATTGTATGCCTTGCACAGTAAAAATTAATATTCCAAAAGTATTTAGATTATGGAATAATGCTTATCTATATGATGAAGAAGATAAGAGTAAGAAAGAATTTAAAGAATACTTAAAAGATGGTGTTTCACCACAAGAGTGTATACAATGCGGTAAATGTGAGAAAGCCTGTCCTCAAAACTTAGAGATAATAGATGGTCTACAGGAAGCTTTGAAATATTTATCATAAGTATTAGCTTAATAATACAATTTAATAGTTATTTTAAACTTATAAGAATTTTCTTAGAAGTTTTTATATTCTTGTAGCCATAATAATTTATATTATTTATAGAATAAATTGTACAAAGATGATAGAATAAAGGTTAATATTAAATATTTGGAGGTAAAATGAATCACAAACAAAAAAACTATTATCCAAGCGCATTTGTGCTTTATTTAAATTACTTTATTCATGGAATAGGTGCTTCGATCCTTGCTCAGCAGGTTATAAAAGATTCTTTAGCTGTAAGCTGGTCTACTTCAGATGATAAAGTAGTTCTTGTCGCTGCTGCTTTGGGACTTGGTAGACTTATATCTTTGCCTTTTTCGGGACCTTTATCAGATAAGATGGGAAGAAGAATAAGTATTTTAATTGGAATATTTTCTTATGCAATATTTTTTATTGGGATAGCTTTAGCTAATAATTTTATAGTTGCCTATTTATTTGCAATACTTGGTGGAATAGCAAATTCATTCCTTGATACTGGAGTAATACCTCAAAACTTAGAAATACTCTATCCTAGAAGCGGACTTGCTTCTATGTTGACTAAGTTTTTTATGTCTTTTGCACAATTATTATTGCCTTTTATGCTTATGATATTTGCAACGAAAAATCTATCTTATGAGAGCTTTATGGTTTGGCTTTCTGTAGTATCATTAATTCTTGGAATTATTATAATAAAATTGCCATTACCTGAAAAAAAGAACAAAATATCTAATAATAAATCTATAATGAAAAGCATCAGAAAGACTAAGTTTAATAAAGAAAGTATTTGTTTAATTCTGATAGGATTTACATCTACTGCTACATTTCAATTATGGCTTAATACAGCGCAAAAATTTGCTGTTGATATTGTAAATATTTCTGATCCTTCAATACTTCAAAAATACTATAGTTTTGGATCAATAGTTGCAATAGTGATAACTTCAATTCTTGTTACAAAGATAAAAGAAGTAAGATTTTTGATAATATATCCTCTTGTATCTCTTATAACTTTGGTTTCAGTATTGATATCAAAGAGTGCAACTGTAACAATTATCGGATCATTTTTAATAGGATTCTTTGCAGCAGGAGGAGTATTGCAATTAGCAACAGCTGCTGTAAATGATATATTCGATGATATAAAAGGAACTATAACAAGCATAATAATGATATTTTCATCGCTTTCAAATTATATAATGCTAAGTCTTGCTGGAAGCTTCAGTGCAACTTATGGAATAGAATCTGTAATGATATTAAACATAGTAAATACATTGATAGGTGTAATACTTGCTTTAATTGTAAATCTAAATTATAAAAGAAATTAAAAAAACCTCTTTACTTTTTAGTAAAGAGATTTTTTATTTCATGATGTAATAATCTATTCCGTTTGATCTTTCTTTTAATATCCATTTTTTTCTAAATAATATATGTGCTTGGACTTTTCTGGTGTCAAACCATTTTTGCTTATCTTAGAAATCATAGTGATTTTTAGCTTTTATGCTCCAATTTAGGTTTTTCGTTATATCTCTTGTACTAGAAATTGGATGCTTTCTAATGATTTTTCTATTAATTTATCGATGTTATTTCTATTTTCTGTATTATTAATTCTTGTATCAATAATAATATTTATATCATTAGTTTTTATGACAAATGTTTTGATTGATTCTAGAGGATTTCCAGTAAGCGAAAATATATCCATATATTTTTATAAGCTTCTTGCAATTTACCCTTTCTAATTAATTAAAATTATTTAACAAACAATTCAAAAACACTATACATTTTTTTAATTTTTCACTAATCTGATATATAATATCAGTGAGTAAGGAGGAATATATGAAAGATATATTGTTTTTAAAAGGGAAGTTCTTCGAAAAAATCTGGGGAGGAGATAATCTAAAAAAAGAATTTGGATATGATTTACCTTCCAATAAGACTGGAGAATATTGGGCAGTTTCTGGAATGAAAAATAATGAATCAATAATAACTAATTTTAATAATATTAATTTGAATAAATTTTATAAGGATAACCCAGGCCTTTTTGGAGATGAGAAGGCAGATACTTTTCCATTACTTGTAAAATTATTAGATGCAAATGATGATCTATCAATTCAGATTCATCCAGATGATAAGCTTGCAAATGAATTAGAAAATTCATCAGGAAAGACTGAATGTTGGTATATTCTTGGAAATAAGGAGTCTTCAATTATATATGGTCATAATGAGAAATCTCTTAGTGTTTTAAAAGAAAAGATAAAAAATGGACAATGGAATAATTTATTTAAAGAGGTAAAGACTAATAAAGATGATTTCTTCTATGTTCCAAGTGGAACAATTCATGCAATAAAAGCAGGAAATATAATATTAGAAATTCAACAATCTTCAGATGTAACATATAGATTATATGATTATGACAGAAAAGATGATAAAGGCAATCTAAGAGAGCTTCATATAGATAAATCTCTAAAAGCTATAGATATAGATCCTAAGTTATATCCCAAAATGCATGCACAAAAAACAGGAAATTTAATCGATGAGAAATATTTTGGAATAGATTATGTGAAAGTTTGTGATACACAAAAATTAATTCAAGATAAAAAATACAAAATATGTTGTGTAATAGAAGGAAGCGGAAGTGTAACTACAAGTGAAACTAATAAAATAAAAAAGGGAGATTTCTTTATTTTATTAAACAATGTATCTAATTACACATATAATGGAAATCTTAAAATAATAGAAGCATATAGCAATGAAGTATTATAGCTTTTTGAATGAATTTTCTAATCTACAAAAGGAAAAACTTCAAATCCTTCTTTCAAGAAAGATAGATTCAAATATTATAGAAATTTATAATATAGCAGATGAGATGACGATAGAATCATTTGCAATAGAGGAAAATCTAAAAGTAATGATATCTTCAAATCTTGGAGAAATTGAAAGAAATTTAATAAAATATATTTCAAATTATAAAAAGCTAATCTATAGATCAAGCGAAGTATGTCTTATGGAAATTTTAAGAGGAAATAATTGTGTATTTAAAGTATTAGATAATGTCTTTTCTAAATTAGATACTTATCTTATCAATAATCTTGTAATCTATTATTATGAGAATTTGAATAAAATAAATACTTCAAAAAGACTCTATATTCACAGAAACACTTTAAATTATAGAATAAAGAAAGCAGAAGATATAACAAATTATAATTTTGACGATATAAATAATCTGAAATTGCTTCACATATATTATCTTGTGCAAAATGCACAAGATAATAATATGAATTTATGATATCCTTTTTTTCGGAGGGAAATATGGCGACTTTAGAATTAAAACATATCGATAAAATTTATGACAATAATGTACAAGCTGTTTTTGATTTCAATCTTGAAATAAAAGATAGAGAATTTATAGTATTTGTAGGACCAAGTGGATGTGGTAAATCAACCACTCTTAGAATGATTGCAGGACTTGAGGAAATATCTCGAGGCGAACTTTATATAAATGGGAAATTAGTAAATGAAGTTGATCCTAAAGATAGAAATATAGCTATGGTTTTCCAAAGCTATGCTCTATATCCACACATGACTGTTTATGAGAATATGGCATTTGGATTAAAGCTTAGAAAAATCGATAAAGATGAGATAGATGATAGAGTAAGAAAAGCTGCAAAAATGCTTCAACTTACTGAATATCTTGACAGAAAGCCAAAGGCATTATCAGGTGGACAAAGGCAAAGAGTTGCACTTGGAAGAGCTATAGTAAGACAAGCAGATATATTCTTAATGGATGAGCCTTTAAGTAACTTGGATGCAAAACTTAGAGTACAGATGAGAAGTGAGATTACTCAGCTACATAAAAGACTTGATACTACAACAATATATGTAACACATGATCAAACAGAAGCTATGAGTATGGCAACTAGAATAGTTGTAATGAAAGATGGAAGAATTCAACAAGTAGGAACTCCTGAAGAAATTTATTACAAACCAGCAAATGTTTTTGTTGCAGGATTTGTAGGAAGTCCACAGATGAACTTCTTAAATGGAAAAGTAGAATCAGATGTAATAAAGATAGATAGATTTGAGATTCCTATAAAAAGTGAGCACAGAGATTACCTTAAAGAATATGTAGGAAAAGAAATATATGTAGGTATAAGATCTGAAGATTTCCATTTATCTCCAATGGAAGGCTCAAATGGCTACATTGAAACTAAAGTAGAACAGACAGAGATGTTAGGAAACGAGACAATAGTTCATACAATATCAAATGGAAATAAGATACTTGCAAAAACTTCCGGAAAAGTAAGAGATATTGAAGATGGATCAGATATTAATTTGTATGTTGATCTTTCAGATGTTCATCTTTTTGATAAAGAAACGGAGATTAGAATTTTTTAATGGAACAAATTGCTAAATTTTTTAATGAATTAGGCATAGCGCTGCTAGCCTTTTTCATTAATTCATTTTATATTTTGATTTTTATATTGCCAATTTTTTTAGTTGGTCTTTTGGTAGGCGGGAATATATCTAGGTATATAATTTTATTCTTGCCTTTATTTGCGCTATTTGGATTCGCATTTGAATCAGAAGCATTTGCTTATCGAGAAATTTTCTACAATGGAAAAAAATACTATAAGAAATATTTTTTAAATACGGTAAAAGACAAATTCATAAGAAAATATTTATTTTACTTAGTTACATTCAATCTTTGTTATTATAGTTTGACTAGTTTATACATGCTTAATGGATATTCACCAATTATAAAGATAATATATTATATTTTCTTATTTATAGATTCCAATATATTATTTTATAGCATAATGCAAATGGCATTAAGAGAATATACAAGTGGAATAAATGTTTTGCAAAATTCCTTATTAATTACTTTTAGATATTTTATCATATCTGTAATAGTCTTTTTTATAAGTTTATTATTTATTAGAATTATAGCTTATAATAAGATTTTTATATTTATATATATATCAATAATGGCTTTTTTGATGAATTTCGTAAATGATAGAATTCTTAGCAACTAGTTTCATAAAATTATAAAAAATTGAGATTAGTTGCAATAGAAATCTAATAAAATCCATTCTTTGACACTAAATAAAAATAGGTTTAATATTAATCTATAAGATATGAAATCGGTTATTAAAAAAGGAAGCGATTAATTGGAAAGTAAAAAGAACACACTAAAAGAAAAACCCAAAAAAACTAGTAAATTTAAAAAGAATTTACCTTTAATTCTTTTCTGTATTCCAGGTATGATATGGTTTATATTATTAAGTTATCTACCGATGTTTGGAGCATTAATTGCATTTAAAGATTATAGAGTTTTCTCTAAGAATTTTTTCGTAAACCTTTTCAAAAGTGACTGGGTTGGATTTAGAAACTTTGAATTTTTCTTTAAAAGTAATGATGCATGGACAATTGTAAGAAATACAATAGCATACAATGCAGTTTTTATTGTACTTAATATAGTTGTTGGAATGTTCGTTGCAATTGCTCTAAATGAGCTTATAAATAGAAAATCTGCAAAAGCTTATCAGACTTCTATGTTTTTGCCATATTTTCTATCTTGGGTAGTTATATCTTATGCAATATTTGCTTTCTTATCTCCAGATAAAGGAATTTTAAATAGAATTCTACAATCTATAGGAGCGGAAAAGATAAATTGGTATAGCAACACAAAATGGTGGCCTTTAATATTAATTCTTATCAACACGTGGAAAAATTTAGGCTATAATACAGTTATTTATTTATCGGCACTTTCAGGAATTGATAAGACTTACTATGAAGCTGCAAGCATGGATGGGGCAACCAAATGGCAACAAATAAAATATATTACCATTCCAATGCTAAAGCCTGTAATAACAGTTATTTTTATTATGGCTCTTGCAAATATATTTAGAGCAGACTTTGGTTTGTTCTATCAGGTTCCAAAAAACTCTGGACCATTATATCCTGTAACAGACGTAATGGATACTTATGTATTTAGAACTCTTACAAGAACTGGAGATATAGGATTGTCATCTGCAGTATCTATACTTCAATCAGCAGTAGGAGCAGTGCTTATAATCTTAGCTAATAAGTTAGTTAAGAGAGTAGATAGAGAAAGATCACTATTTTAGGAGATTTAGTATGAAAAAGAAATTTGATCCATTAAGAATATCAAAAAAATCAAATGTTATTTTAAATATAATATTATTAATTCTCTCTATAAGCGCTATCTTACCATTTATATTTGTAGTTATGATATCAGTTACCGATGAGACTTCACTTATAAAATATGGCTATCAATTAATACCTAAAGATTTTAGTTGGAACGCATATAAGTATATTTTTACAGGAGCAAGTCAGATACTTGTATCCTATAGAAATTCAATAATAGTAACCGTAACTGGAGTTGTATTAGGACTATTCCTTACTTCAACTTATTCTTATGCTTTATCAAGAACTGATTTTTACTATAGAGGATTCTTTAGCAAGGTTGCAGTAATACCTATGCTTTTTTCAGGAGGACTTGTAAGTACATATCTTGTAATTTCAAGCTTTCTTAATTTGAAAGATTCTCTTTGGGCATTAATTGTTCCTCTATTATTGAATACTTTTAATATAATAGTTATGAGAACATTTTTTCAAACGACAATTCCTAAGGCACTAATAGAAGCGGCCAAAATGGATGGGGCAAACGAGTTTCAAATTTTTACAAAAATAGTATTGCCAATATCATTGCCGGGACTTGCTACAATAGGATTGTTTTTAACTCTTGCTTTCTGGAATGATTGGCAAAACGCAATGTTATATATCACAAGTGATAGTAAAATACCAATTCAGTATTTGCTTATAAGAATTCAAAATTCTACAACATTCCTATCAACAAGAGCAGGAGATATAGGAGGAGTTGCTTCACAGGCATTTGGAACATTGCCTAAAGAAACACTTAGAATGGCAATAGTTGTTCTTACAACATTGCCAATATCATTGGCTTATCCGTTTTTCCAAAAATATTTTATACAAGGTTTAACGTTAGGAGCAGTAAAAGAGTAAAAGGGGGAAATATGAATTTACTTAAAAAAATTTCAACAGTTGCAATAACAGCAACTATGGCTCTAACTTTGGCAGCATGTGGAAATTCCACAAATAATGAAAGCTCAAATGTAGCTGAAAACGCTGGTAGTACTTCATCTGATAAACCAACACTACATTATGTAGATATTGGTACACCACCAAAAGATCTAGCAAAAGTTAATGAAAAAATAAATGAGCATCTCGATGAAGCTGGTGCAGATTATCATCTTGAATTAACTTTTTGGGATTGGGGAGATTATGAACAAAAATTACAATTAGCTTCTAATACAGGAGAAGATTGGGATTTAGCTTTTAGTGCATCATGGGCTGGCCCTTATGAAACAATGGTTGAAAAGGGAGCTTTTCTTGATATAACAGACAAACTAGATAAAGATGGTGCTAGTATAAAAGATAAATTATCAGAAGATGTTATAAAAGGAGCAGAAATTGATGGAAAGCTTTATGGAATACCTGGAGCTGCAGAGACAGTTGTAGCAGGAGATTATTTCGTTTGGAATAAACAATTTGTAGATAAATACAATATTCCTTATGAAGATGTAAGATCTCTTGATGATCTTGAACCTTATCTTAAAGAGGTAAAAGAAGGCGAAGAAACAGTTGAATATCCATTAGCAGTTGCAAACGACTGGGGAATTGTTACAACACCTGTACCACAATATACAATAATTCCTGGAATTGCAGTAAAAGAAGATAATGGAAAACTTAAAGCTTATAATCAATTCGCAGATGAAGAATACAAGCAAGAAATAGATGCTATGAAGAAATTCATGGACGAAGGATATATTAATCCATCAGCACCTCAAACAGAAGCAGGACAAAAATATGAAGGAAATAGCTGGCTTGTAACAAAGGCTGAAGGAGATCCAAGTGCTAATGCAGTATGGAAAGATAGCTTTGGAACAGAAGTAGTAAGTTATCCTATAGGAGAAAACGTACTAATTTCAAATGAAAAAGCACAAGGTAAATTAGTTTCTATAAATTCACAATCTAAATATCCAGATCAAGCATTTGATTTCATAAATAGAATGTTTGATGATGAAGAATTACAAAGAATCTTATGCTATGGAATCGAAGGAGAACATTACGAATTACAAGATGGCAAAGTTCAAAGAACAGATAATTATATGAATTATGATGTACCTGCATTTACATTTATAGCAGCAGATACTCAAACACCTAAGGTAGGACAACCTACTAAAGGAGAAGCAGATTATGATGCAGCAGTTAAAGATTACAAATCAAAATTATTGCCATCACCTGTATTAGGATTTACTTTAGATAGAGAACAAATATCATCAGAGATTTCTAATGTTCAACAAACATTTGAAGAATATAAGAAAAATATTCAAACAGGAGCATTTGATGATAGCTACTATGAAGACTTCCTCAAAAAACTTGACGATGCTGGAATAAATAAGATAGTAGAAGAAACACAAAAACAATTAGACAATTGGCAAAAATAACAAATTAAAAGGCCTCAAAGTTTTCTTTGAGGCTTTATTTTTAGCGGAGGATAAATGAAAAAAGTTCACATTGTAAGTCATACACATTGGGATAGAGAGCGGTATGATCCACTTTATGTGCATAGATTAAGATTATATGATTTATTTGAAGATCTTATACAAATGGACAAAGAAAATAAGCTAAAGAAATTTTGGCTTGATGGTCATTACATAACAGTTGAAGATTATCTTAAAGTAGATAATTCTAGATATGAATATATAAGAAAATTAGTAGAAGAAGGTAAACTTCTAATAGGACCTTGGTATATACTTCAAGATGAATTTCTTACAGGAAATGAATCTCAAATCAGAAATCTACAAATTGGAATAAATCTTTCAAAAAGACTAGGACACAGTGCAAAGGTTGGATATTTCCCAGATTCCTTTGGAAATGCTGGACAAATGCCACAAATACTAAAAAAGTCAGGCATAGATATTGCATATTTTGGAAGAGGAGTAAATGCAGTAGGATTTAATAATGAAGTAATGGAAGAATACAATACAAGATCTTCTGAAATATATTGGCAAAGTCCTGATGGAACAAAAATTCCTGCGGTATTATTTGCAAATTGGTATTGCAATGCAAATGAAATTCCAATAGAAGATGAAAATATCAAAACATATATGGATAAAAGATTAGATGATGCTGAAAAATTTGCATCAACAGATAATCTGCTTTTGATGAATGGATGTGATCACGAGCCAGTACAGAAAAACATATTAGAAGTAATAGACAAATTAAATAAAATTTATGATGATTATGAATTTGTATCTTCTGATTTAGAAATGTATGGAGATGAGTTACTAGAAATCCTAGATTATAAGAATCTTGAAACAATTAAAGGAGAGCTTCGTGGACAAAATTCTGATGGCTGGATGACACTTATAAATTGTGCATCATCAAGAGTTGATTTGAAGAAACTAAATAGTGAAGTTGAAAGAAAACTTACAGAAGTTCTAGAACCAATATGTACAATGGTTTATGATAAAGACAATTATCCTTTCGAAAAAATAGAATACATTTATAGACATATGCTTACAAATCATCCACATGATAGTATTTGCTCTTGTGGAATAGATTCAATTCATGAAGGAAATATAAAAAGACTCAAAGAATGCATGGAAATGATAGACCATGAATTAGATGAAGCATTAAAATATTATAAATCAAATGTGTCTAATAATTCTTCTGATATAGAATTTACACTTTTTAATCCATCAGCTTATGAACTTGAAAAAGAAGCAAATGTAGTAATTGACTTAGGCAAAACTTATGTGAATGATTTTGATCAAAGAAATCTTATTAGAAAATTAGAAGATTTAGATATAAATTACAAAGTTTTTGAAAATGGAAAAGAATACGATACATTCATAGAAGATTTGGGGGCAAATTTCTCTTATGAGATACCCAAAGATAGCTTTAGAAAAATATTCTTTTCAAGAAAGATAAGATTAAAATTTAAAGTAAAATTAGAAGGATTTGAAAGAAAGACATTCAAGCTTATAAAAGCTAAACCTTTGATAGAAGAAAAGACAAACAAAAAGAAAATAGAAAATGACTATTTTATAATAGATATTAACGATGATGCTACATTAAATGTCTATTCAAAGATACAACAAAAAACTTATAAAAATTTCTTAAAGATAGAAGATGTAGGAGATATAGGAAATGAGTATATCTTCAAAAACTCATCAGATAATAAAAAATATTATAGCCAAAAATTATTAGACTTTGAAATAAAAGAAAGAAATGAAATAAAGGAAATAATATTACACGAACAGATTAATATACCATCAAAAGCTTCTGATGAATTGAAATTTATAGCAAAATCAATAGTTCCTTTCCAAAAAAGAGAGGCTATTAGAGATAGCGAATTTGTAAAGATAGATATAATAAAAACTCTAATTACAGATAATACGGATACATTGAAATTAAATATAAAAATAGATAATAAAGCAAAAGATCATAGGATGAGATTGATATTTAATAATCCTATAGAAGGAAAAGATGTCTATGCTGAAAGTTTCTTTGAAGTAGCTAAAAGAGATAGATTTAGAAAAGAAACATGGAAAAATCCTGATTATTCACAACACTTAAATAGATTTGTTTCACTATCAGATACTAAAAATTCATTTACAATAGCAACACAAGGACTTAAGGAATATGAAACTCTTTCTAATGGAGATATTGCAATAACCCTATTAAGATCTGTAAGTGAGATGGGAGATTGGGGATATTTTGAAACAAAAGATTCTAATTTATTAAAGGAATTGGAATTTAATATGTGGTTTAATTTCTCAAAAGATAGAATAGATTCTTATAAGAAGTCACTTTCTAAGAGAAATGATTTTGTATCAGTACAATTAGAAAAATCTAATGGAAGTTTAGAAAAAGATATGAGATTTTTAGATGTAAATGAAAGCTTTGCCGATGGAATGCATCTAGATAATGATGGTAATATTGTACTTAGATTGTACAATCCAACTGATAAAAAATTACATCAGAATATAAAAGCTTACGAATTAGATATATTAGAAAGTGAAATTATTGGAGAAAATAAAGAAAACCTAAATCCATTTGAAATTAGAACAGTAAGGATAAAAAGATGAACTATGAATTTTTAGAAGAGCTTACTCAAAAAGTTAAAGATTCAAATATAAGCAAAAAAGAAAAAGACATTTTCAAAAATTGTCTTTATAACACATTTACAAAGACTATTAAAGAAATAGACGATGATAATATTTATGTTATAACAGGAGATATCGAGGCAATGTGGCTTAGAGATTCTACAATGCAGATTCTTCCTTTAATGTATGTAGATGATAAAAAAGCCTTAGATATAGTAAGAAGAGTTATAAATAGGCAGTTTTTCTATCTTAATATAGATTCTTATGCCAATGCTTTTAATGAAAGTGCAAATGCAAGACATTGGGCAGATGATGATAATGATATTTGTGATTGGGTGTGGGAGAGAAAATATGAAATAGATTCAATAGCTCTTCCAATGTGGCTTTTAAATAAATATTATTATAGAACTTTTGATAAGAAGACTCTTTTGGATAAAAAAGAAATTATAGAAAAATTAATAAAACAGATAAAATTAGAACAAAATCATGATAATTCTAGCTATCTCTTTATAAGAAATAATGACTGGAAGATGGACCAATTAGAAAATAATGGAAAAGGATCCAAGGTATCATATACCAAAATGAGCTGGCAAGCATTTAGACCAAGCGATGATGTGTGCAAATATCACTATAATATTCCAGGTAATTTGCTTATTTCTAAAGCATTAGAAGATGCATCTGAGATATGGAAAGAATTTGACATTGATCTATCTAATTCTATGCTTAATCTATCAAAGGAAATAAGAGAGGGTATAGAGGAATTTGGAACATATAATCATGAAAAATATGGCAAGATATATGCTTATGAAGTAGACGGACTTGGAAATTATGAATTGATAGATGATGGGAATATGCCATCACTATTATCAATGCCATTTTTTGGAATAGATAATGAAATAATTAGAAATACTAGAAAATTTATACTTTCTAAAGATAATAGATATTTCTATGAAGGAGAGTATTTCTATGGAATAGGAAGTAGTCATACTCCAGAAGGATATATATGGCATCTTGCAATTGCAAATGAACTTTTGACAAGTAATGATATAGAGGATAAAGAAAAACTATTGAAGCTTATGGCAGATAGTGATGCTGATACTGGATTAATGCATGAAAGCTTTTACAAAGATAACCCAAAAGAATACACTAGAGAGTTTTTCTCTTGGGCAAACTCAATGTATTTTCTAAGCGTTCTTGACTTGATTACACAAAAGATCGATAAAAAATAACAAAGGTACTGCCTTGCTAATTTCCTTGGTAGGAGATGGAACTTTATATAAGAGATCAGACATTTTAGAAAGTCTTGAATTTAGATTGCTTGTTACAGCGAAAATATAAGCTTTGTTCTCTTTGGCAATTTGAAGATTTTCAATTAAATTTTCATTTTCACCAGTAAGAGATAATGCAATTACTAAATCTTTTTCGTTTAGTCTTGTCATCTCTAGATAAAGATTATAGGGTTCATCTGCAAAACTTATATTTGTAAGGCCTATTTCTATAAGCCTATAGTTTGCTTCTTTTGCGGCAATTCCAGATGAGCCTATTCCTATAATGCATATCTTTCTAAAATCTTTAAATTTTGAAATTAGATTTATAATATCTTGATTGAAATCAACATAGTTTTCGACTATTGTCTTATATTCTAATTCAATCTTTGATGCATCTTTCTTATATACATTTTGCTTTATTGTGTATTTCATATCCGAAAAACCTTTAAAGCCTAATTTCTGAGAGAATCTAGTAATTGAAGATTTTGAAATATATGCCAACTTGGAAATTTCATTAGTATCCGAATTTATTATATCGATTTTATCGTTTTTGATTAGATTCAGAATTTCTTTTTCTGTATCTGAAAGCTTAATGTCACAATAGTGAATAATGTGAGCAAGATATTCATAGATATAGTTTGTCATTATAACACCTCATTTTTATATTTTAACATAAAGGAAGGAATTTATGTATTTAATATTTGATATTGGAGGATCTTCAACTAAAGTTGCAATTTTTGATAAGAGTGGAAATATTATCTACAAATCAAAAAGCAAATCAAAAGCTTCTTATGAAGATTTTCTCCTAGATATGAAAAAATTGATAGATTTTTCAAAACAAAAAGGAAAATTAGAAAAAATCTCGATATCATCTCCAGGAATGGTTGATATCTGCAACAAAAAAAGCATGGGATTAAGTGCTTTAGGTTATCTTGATAATGATTTTATAACAGAGCTTCAAAAATATTCTAAATTAGAAAGAAAAGACATCTTGATAGAAAATGATGGAAACTGCGGAGCATTGGGAGAACTATTTTTTGATAAAAATATAAGAAATTTTATTTATATAGTAATTGGCACAGGAATTGGCGGTGCAGTTGTAATAGATAGAAAATTATATAGAGGATCAAATTTTTCTGCAGGAGAATTTGGATATATGCTATTAGGAGATGATGATAGTAATTTTTCAACTCTTGGAACACTACCAAATGTATGCAAAAAATTAGAAAAAGATAAAAACATATCTGTAGACACATTTGAAATGCTAAAAAAACACAAATTAAAAGAAGAGCCTTATTACTCTTATGTAGAAGATATGTTTAATATTCTTGCAAGAGCTATATATAATCTTTATTATTGCTTTGATCCAGAAAAGATAATAATTGGAGGAGCTATAAGTGAAGATAAGTATTATATGGAAAAACTTAAAGAAAAATTAAATGAAAAAACTTATTCATATAGAAAAATAGACTTGATTTCAAGCAAGAATTTTAATGAAAATAATTTATATGGAGCTTTTTATAATATAGTAGGGAAAAAATATGAGAATTAAAAATATAGAAAATAAGTATATAGAAAATCCCAAGATTGTCTTTGATAAGATAGAAAATAACTTCAATGATTTCTTCGAAATAAAAGCAGATGATGATATAAAAGTAAGCTATACTTCAGATAGATCTAAAAGATATGCAAAAGAAATATTAGAAGTTAACAAGAAATTAAACAAATATCCTAAAATGCATATAATAGATTATGCTGATATTGAAATCAGAGGAGTTATCGAGGGATTTTATGGAATACCTTGGAATCATATGGAGAGAAAATCTCTATTATATTTTATGGATAAAGTAAGACTTAACGAGTATATTTATGCACCGAAAGATGATCCTTATCATAATATAAAATGGAGAGAGAAATATGATTCTAAAAATCTAGAAAAATTAAAAGAATTATCTGATATAAGCAATAACTTGGATATAAAGTTTACTTGGGCAATTCATCCTGGAATGAATGAGTTTGATTTTTCTAAATATGAAGAAGATTTTAGAAATCTAAAAGAAAAATATAGTCAAATGATAGAGATTGGAATAAAATCTTTTGCTTTATTTATTGATGATGTAAATATAGAGAAGTTCTCTAAAAACTCAAAAAACTATATTAGATTATTAGATGATACCAAAGACTTTCTTAAAGAAAGCGTAAATTCTAATCTTCTTATAGTTCTTCCTTGGTACAATAGTTCTTGGATTAGTGATGTTGCAAGAAAATTCTATGGTGAAATTAGAAAATTAGATAATATAGAAGTTTTGTGGACAGGAGAAGAAGTCATATCTCCACTTGAGAATAAATCTATAAATTTGATAGAGAATTTAACAAATAAAAAAGCAAATATTTGGTTTAATTGGCCTGTAAATGATTATAGAAGAAATGAAGTATACTTGGAAGCATTTGAATTTTTTGAAGATTCTGATATTGATATTAGAGCTTTTTATTCAAACCCTATGAATCAAATGGAATTAAGTAAGATTTCTCTATACCAAATAGCAAAATTTCTTTGGGATAAGAAAAATTATGATTTGGATAAATATTACAAAGAAGCGTTCGAGTTTGTAGATAATAAAGGATATTATTTATTAGATCTAGCAGATTATTTCTATGGATCTGATATGTATTATCATACAAAAGACAAAAAATACGAGATAAAAGATATAGAATTTGATTATAATAATTTGAAAGATTTAAAAGATACAATAAATAAGAAGATATCAGCAATTGATTCATATAATGAATTTTATGAAAATGAAAAATTAAAAAAGGAATTGGAACCATTTCTTAAAGCACTAAAATATTTACTTATAGCTATAAGATTTGAAATAGATTCTGATTTTGAAAGTTCTATTGTATACTTTGAAAAATCTCAACAGATTGAAATTGAAATTTTAAAAGAATACACAAACGATGAGTTAATAAAAAGAAAGCTACATTTGCCAGATAGATTAATTGAAATCTATGATTTATTAAAAAAGGAGAATAGAAAATGCTAGGATCAATTGAATTAGGTGGAACAAAGATAATTTGTGCAGTTGGATACGAAGATAAAATAATAGAAAGACAAAGATTTGATACTAAAAATCCTCTAGATAATATAAAAGAAATCCAGGAGTTTTTTAAGGACAGAGATGTGACAAGTATAGGTATAGGAATGTTTGGACCGATTGATGTAGATAAAGACTCAAAAACTTATGGATATGTCCTAAAAACTCCAAAATTAAAATGGCAAAACTTTGATTTTCTAGGTAATTTGAAAAAACACTTAGATGCTAAAATGTATTTTACAACTGATGTAAATGAAGCTGCTATGGGTGAATATGAACTTGGAGCAGGAATAGGCAAGAAAAGCTTATTATATCTTACCATAGGAACAGGAATTGGTGGAGGAATGATCTATAATGGAGAAATTCTTCAAGGAGTAACTCATCCAGAAATGGGACATATAGAAGTTACAAGAGAAGAAGGTGATGATGTAAAGTCAAATTGTGCTTTCCACGAAAATTGTCTAGAAGGACTTTCTAATGGACCTTCTATTGAAAAAAGAACTAATAAAAAGGGCGAGGATCTTGATAAAGATGACAAAGTATTTGATTTGGTATCAAAATACATCGCAAAAGCTCTTATAACATATACTCTAATTTTAAGACCAGAAGTAATAGTTCTTGGAGGAGGAGTTATAAATAAAGATGGAGTTATAGAAAAGATAAGAAAGCATTTTGTAAAGCTTAAGACTGATTATTTCGATATAGATGATGTAGATAGTTATATAGTAAAACCAAAGCTTTCTAATAATTCTGGAATAATTGGTGGATTCGTTTTAGCTAATAAGTTAGAAAAGTAATATTTAATTATTTAAAACAAAAGCTATTATATTACTTATCCTTTAAATTTCTAATATAATTGACAAGGCTATTTTCCTTATAATACAATATAAATATAAAAATATATAGAGGGGAGCTGAGGCTGAGAGGAAGTTCGACTTCGACCCTGGACTTGATTTGGATAATGCCAACGTAAGGACTTAGGATTTTTAGTTTATATTTGTCGAATTTTCAATTATTATGAAAACAAAAAGAATGGTTTTTAAAGCAATACTTATTGCTATTGGAGTTGTTATTTCACCGATTTTTAGAGTTGTTGGATTTGCACCTATGCAGCATGTTATAAATGTAATAGGAGCGGTGTTTCTATTTCCAGTAGAAAATTTTACAGTTGCACTTCTTATTGGAATTATAAGAATGTTTACGATGGGAGTCCCACCACTTGCTATAACAGGGGCGATCTTTGGAGCTTATTTATCGGCGTATTTTTATAAAAAAACTCATAAATTCTATATGGCTGCACTAGGAGAGGTTATAGGTACAGGAATCATCGGTTCTATGATATCTTATCCTGTTATGAAATTTATAGCAGGAGATGGTAGAGTTTCTTTATTTTATTACACACCATCATTTATAGCTGCAACAATAATAGGATCTCTAATAGCTGTTATATTTTTAAAAGCTTTAGAAAGTAGAAATTTAGTTAATAAGTTTAAAACAAAATTAAATTCCTAGAAATATTTGACAATACAAAAAACTTATTGTATATTACTAGCATAATAAAGTATTGAAGACAGAGATAAAGGCTAAGACAAGAAGAGTATTATCTGGAAGCTTAAAGCGAGTCCTAGTAGGTGTGAGAGGATAAGTAGAAGGATTAAGAAAAGAACCTTGGAGCTTATAGGTCGATCAAAGGAGACTTATACGGGAACTCCCGTTACAGAGTTAGAGTATGTTAGTACTTGAAGAGGCTTGTTTTGTGAGAAACAAGTGAATATAGGTGGTATCACGAGCTTTCGTCCTATGGACGAGGCTCTTTTTTTATTAGAAAAATTAAAAAAATGAAAGGAGAAAATTATGAAAAAGGAATATGAAATTTTGAAAAATGCGAACAAAGTCGTTCTTGCTTATTCTGGAGGGTTGGATACTTCTGTTATAGTAAGCTGGTTAAAAGAAAACGGTGCAAAAGAAATAATTTGTGTATCCGGTGATTTGGGACAAGTAAAAGATCCAGAAGCTCTTTCAAAAAAGGCTTTAGCATCAGGAGCAAGTAAGTTTTATAATGTTGAAATGAAAAAAGAATTCATAGAAGATTATGCATTTAAGATATTAAAAGCAGATGCAAAATATGAGAATGTATATTTATTGGGAACTGCAATTGCAAGACCTCTTATTGCGAAAGCTCTAGTTGATATTTGTAAGAAAGAAAATGCAGATGTAATAGTTCATGGATGTACAGGTAAAGGAAATGATCAGATACGTTTTGAACTTTCAATAATGAGTCTTGATCCAGATATAAAAGTATTAGCTCCATGGAGATTTTGGGATATAAAAGGAAGAAGTGAAGAAGAAAAATACGCAAAAGATCATGGAATAGAACTAAGCAATGAGAAAGATGATGATTATTCAATGGATGAAAATATATGGCATTTATCTCATGAAGGATTAGATCTTGAAAATCCAGAAAATCCTGCTAATTTAGAAAAAGTACTCAAATGGGTTACCCCTTACGAGAAAGCAAAAGATGAAAGTGAGATAGTTGAGATAGGATTTAATAAAGGAGTTCCTATATCATTAAATGGAGAAAAACTAGATGGGGCAAGCATTGTAGAAAAACTTAATGATATTGCAGGAAAACATGCAATAGGTATAGATGATATTGTAGAAAGCAGAATGGTTGGAATGAAATCAAGGGGAGTATATGAAAACCCAGCTGCATCTGTACTTTATTTTGCACATGAAAAATTAGAATCTGTAACAATACATCCAGACGTATTAGAATATAAACAAAAAATGGCAATAGATTATGCCAAACTTGTATATGCTGGAAAATGGATGAATCCATTAAAAGAAGCAATGGATAAGTTTATAGATAAAACACAAGAAAATGTTACAGGAACTGTAAAAGTAAAATTATATAAAGGATCTATGCAGCCTTATGGAATAAAGGCCGACAAATCTTTATACATTGAACAATATGCTACATTTGAAGAAGATGACGTATATGATCATTCAGATGCAACAGGATTTATAAATTTATTTGGACTAAGCACCAAAATTTATTCTAAAGTTATAAAAGGGGATAATTAATGAAACTATGGAGTGGAATGCTTTCTGGTGAACTTGATAAATCAGCAGAAAAATTTAACTCATCTATAGATGTTGATAAAAGATTAGTTTTTTATGATATAAAGGCATCTATTGCACATGCAAAAATGTTGGGAAAAACTAAGATCATTAAAGATTTTGAAACAGATAAGATAATATCAGGATTAGAAATCTTAGAAGATAAATTAAAAAAAGGCAAAATTACAATTAACTTAGAAAGTGAAGACATTCATACATTTATTGAAGGTGAACTTGTAAAAGAGATTGGAGATATTGGGAAAAAACTTCATACTGCAAGATCCAGAAATGATCAAGTTACAACGGATTTGAGATTGTATTTAAGAGATGAAATAGAAAATATCAAAAAATTGCTTGAAGAATACATCAAAGTAATATTAAAGTTAGCAAACGAAAATCTAGATACAATAATGCCAGGATTTACTCATTTGCAAAAAGCACAAGCTGTGACATTTGCACATCATATAATGGCATATGCAATGATGGGACTAAGAGATATCGAAAGAATCAAAGATTATAAGAAAAGATTGAATTCTCTTCCTTTAGGAGCATGTGCATTAGCTGGAACAACTTATAATATAGATAGAGAATTTACAAAAGAAATACTTGAATTTGATTCAATTATGCAAAATTCTATGGATGCAGTAAGTGATAGAGATTATGTAATGGAACTTCAATCAATAATTTCTATAATCTCAATTCATCTATCAAGACTTTCTGAAGAAATTGTAATATGGTCATCACAAGCTTTTAGATTTGTAGAAATAGATGATAGATTCTCAACTGGATCTTCAATAATGCCACAAAAGAAAAATCCAGATATGGCAGAGCTTATAAGATCCAAATCTGCAAGAATTATAGGAAATATGAATCAATCATTTATAATGATGAAAGCCTTGGGGCTTTCATATTCTAAGGATATGCAAGAAGATAAAGAAAGCATATTTAATAGTATAGATAATATAGAAATTTCCCTAAAAGTAATGACTGGAATGCTAGATACAATAAAGATAAATAAATCTATGATGCTAAAATCTTGCGAAGATGGTTATCTAAATGCAACAGATGTCGCAGATTATCTTGTAAAAAAAGGCGTAGCGTTTAGAAATGCACATCATATATCAGCTCATCTTGTAAAAAAGGCTATGGATATGGAAGTTAGTCTATCTGATTTAAAATTAGAATATTACAAAGAAGAATCAGATAAATTTAACGAAGATATATATGATTTTATAAATTTGAAAAAAACAGTAGAATCTAGAAAATCATTGGGAGGACCAGCAAAGGCTGAAGTCAAAAGACAAATTTCTTATGTAGAAGATAAGCTTATATAATTATGACTTTAATTAATTTTATAATATAATAATTATAGATAGTTATAAGAATTAATTGAGGTGTATATGTTTAGAAAGTTAAGAAGAGTTAATCAAGAAGTTTCTAGAGAAAAATGCATAGAGATTTTAAAAAACGAGCCTAGAGGAGTTTTATCTGTATACGGAATGGATGGGTATCCTTATGGATTTCCAATGGATTATTTCTATGACGAGAAAGTAGATAAAATCTATTTTCATTGTGCAAAGAAAGGACATAAGATGGATTCTTTAAAGGAAAACAACAAAGTTTCTTTCTGCGTATATGATAAGGGATTTAAGAAAGAAAATGACTGGGCTTTAAATATAACAAGCGTTATAATATTTGGAAAGATAGAATTTGTAGATGATGTTAATAAAAAGATTGATATAGCAAGAAGTATTGGGATGAAATATAGTCCAAGTGTAGAATATGTTGAAAATGACATTAAAAAACTTATAGATGTAGTTCAAATATTAGAACTTTCAATAGATTATATGACAGGAAAGTTAGTAAATGAATCCTAAAATTTAATAAGATATAGAAAAATAAGAGTCCAATCGAAAGATTGGATTTTTTGTTGATAAAGTTATAACTATTATACTATAATAATAACAGTTATAACTGACTAAACAGTAAGGGGATTTATATGAATATTCAAATTAATAACTCTAGTGATGATCCTATCTATCTTCAAATCAAAAATCAGATAAAAGCTCAGATCATATCAGGTAAATTAAAGCCTGGAGACAAGCTTCCGTCTATAAGATTTTTGGCAAAAGAACTTAGGATTAGCATGATTACAACTAAAAGAGCATTTGATGAGCTACAATTAGATGGCTTTATCAATTCTGTTCAAGGAAAGGGCAATTTTGTTTCAAGTCAAAACAAGGAATTGATAAGAGAAGAATATCTCAAAAAGATTGAAGAAAAAATCACAGAGCTTAAAGAATTATCTGAAATAACAGATATATCCATAGATGAATTAATACAAATGATGAAAAATATTGGAGAGGAAAATTATGAATAATTATGCTATTGAAGTAGAAAACTTAGAAAAGAAATTCGATAAATTTTCTCTAGGACCTATAAATCTTAAGATTCCCAAAGGTTCAATTGTAGGATATATTGGGAGAAATGGTGCTGGGAAAAGTACAACTATAAAACTAATACTTAATTTATTAAAAACTGATAATGGGAAAATAAGAGTATTAGGAGAAGATATAGAGAATAATTATAAGATAAAAGACAAAATAGGTGTTGTATTTGATGATCTATTCCTTCCAGAAGAATTAAAAATAAATGATATAAATAGTTTTTTAAAAGATATATACACAAAGTGGGATGAAAATTTATTTATGAAATATGTAAATAAGTTTAATCTTTCTAATGATACTATTATCAAAAACTATTCAAGAGGAATGAGAATGAAGTTATCAATAGCAATTGCTCTATCTCACAAAGCAAATCTTCTAATACTTGATGAAGCAACAAGTGGACTAGATCCTATAGTAAGAGAAGAAATCCTAGATATAATATTGGAATTTATGCAAGAAGAAGAAAACACTGTTTTGATATCATCTCATATACTCTCGGATCTTGAGAAAATAGCAGATTATATTGCATTTATCGATGATGGAAAGATATTGTTTTTTGAAGAGAAAGATGAGCTAAAAGATAAATATGGGATATGCTCATTATCTGATGAAGACTTAGAAAAACTTAATCCATCTTCTGTAATAGGAATAAGAAAGCATGCTTTTGGAAATGAAGCATTTGTGAAAAAAGATGATATTGCAAATGAAATAAATTTTCAAAAACCATCTATTGAAGATATTATGATTTATTTTCTAAAAGGAGATAAAAAATGAGAGGCTTAATAAAAAAAGATATATTTACAATGAAAAAATCCATACTATTAGTTACCATAATGACTGTTGCTATATTAATATTTGCAATACAAGAAGATGGATATTTTATGGTCCCTATGCTATTTATTGTGATTCCCTTTATATTTGTATCAATTTCTTATGGTTATGATGCAAATTCAAAATTTGAAGAGTTTATATTTTCAACTCCAATAAAAAAGAGTGATTATGTATTAAGCAAATTATTCTTTCCATTTATATATGGGATTGTAGGAGCCATTGCTACATTTCTTATGCTAAAATATAGCAATAAATTTCAAATAAATATTATTTTATTTTCTTGTGCAATTACTATAATTCTTTGTATGTTATTAAGTACAGTTAATCTTTCTTTTCTATTAAAATATGGAGAAGAAAAGGCAAGAGTTGTATTAGTTATATTTTATTTTTGCATATTTGGATTATCAAGCTTCGTATCCCATAATGAAGCATTTCAAGAAAAACTAATACAATTAATAAATTCACAATCCATAAATACATTAATAATATTAATTATAGCTATAGGTATTATATTATTGGCAATATCAATATTTTCTAGTATAAAGATATTGAAGAACAAAGAATATTAAAAAACCTTCTACTTGTTTGATGAATTATAAAATATGGGTATAATAAATATAGTTAGAAACCGAACTAATTAAACTAAGAAATAAATTAATTATATATGGAGGTAATATGAAAATAGGATTAATCGTAGGTTCACTTAGAAAAGAATCTTGGAATAAGAAAATAGCACTTGAAGTAAAAGAGTTATTAGAAGGTAAAGCAGAAGCAGAATTTATAGATATTTCAAATGTTGGATTCTATAACCAAGATCTTGATGGAAAAGATGAAGAATATACAAAATTAAGAGAAGCAATTGCTGATAAAGATGCATTCATGTTCTTTACACCAGAATATAACAGATCTTATGCTCCAGCAATTAAAAATGCAATAGATATTGGATCAACAAATCCAAAAGGAAATCTATGGGCAAAGAAACCTGCATCAGTATTTAGTGCATCAATTGGTGGATTTGGAGGAATGGCAGGAAACCATGCTTTAAGAAATACATTTAATTATGTAGATATCATTGATATGAAACAACCTGAAGTTTATCTTTCAAAGGTTCAAGACTTATACGAAGATGGAAAATTAAATGATGGAACAAAAGATTTCTTAAAATCAGCAGTAGATGCATTTATAGCACATGCTGAAATGGTAAATGCAAATAAATAATATAATTAATCCAAGAGCTATGATATACATAGCTCCAGACTGTAGACAAAGCAGGTAGAAAATACAAAACCTACCTGCTTTTTAATTA
>JAUMZM010000010.1 GCA_030528125.1 Tissierellia bacterium | reverse complement strand
AATAAAAAAAGTGATGCGCAGAGTAGAATCATATATTCTGCAACATCACCTTTTTATTAACTATAAAATTTAATTAAAAGTAAAAAAATAATATTAGAATCCTCTTTGTAATCTATGATTTCTTCTGTATTGAGAAGGTGTTATTCCAACTTTCTTTTTAAATACTTGGTTAAAATATGATTGTGAATTAAAACCAACTAATGAAGAAATTTCTTCCATAGAATGATTTGTAGTTATAAGCAAATTTTTTGTTACATCAATTCTTTTTAGTATTAAGTATTCTATAGGTGTTACTCTATATGCTATTTTAAATTCGCTAATAAGATGGAATTTATTCATATATGCCATATTAGCTAAATCTTCAAGTTTTATATCCTCTGAGTAATTGTTATCCATGTAGTTTTTGATATAATCTATTTGTCTATTAACTTTCTTTTCATGGCTTATTATAATTTCTGAATCATATTTTCTTAAAACATATATCATCAAAATTGTCGCCAATGAATTTATGTAGCTTAAAGAGTAATCCTCATTAGCTTCGAATTCTCTTAAAATATTTTCAAAAAATCTTCTAAAACTAATTTCGTAGTTTGTAGTGCTCTTTTTTAAATAATTATTCTCAACTAAATCTAATTTATTTGTATTAGAAGATATAGAAATACCCTCAATTCCAAAAGAAATATATTCAAATGTATTTACTCCTTTTTCTGGGTATTCGGTATGTCCTATATTAGAATTAATTATTATAAAATCATCTTTTTCTACATCAATAATTTCATCTTCTATTGTAAACTTTCCTCTACCATTAAGAATAAAATAAACTTCGGTAAAAGGGTGAAAATGAATTCCTGAGTTCCAATTATCATTGTAAACAGATTTATGAGCATATAAAACTTTTAAGGTCAATTCAGATGAATTTTTGCTGTTAGAAAAATTTTCTTTTATTATTGAATCCATATTACAACTCCTTATTTAACTTTTTTTGAATTTATAATTTTCTATAAAAGTATACCATAAAATCTAACCTATAACAAAATATAGCATCAAAAGAAATATTATATTAATAATAGATATATTACTTTTTGTTATGAAATTTGTATTTTTTTAATTAGATTTTTGTTTTATATTATTGAAATTTTTGTATCTTTGTAAATTTTTAATAAAGAGGATAATTTAATTTAAAACTTGCTGAAACAAACTTGTAACAAAAATTTAAAAAATAAGCGCACTTTAAATTGGTAAATTAAAGTAAATGATTGTATAAAGGTAAAATTAATTTTATTAAAATACCCATCACAAGTATTTGTGATAGGCTATTAAAATATTTCTTTTTCTGTTATTATATAATCTAGTTTCTGATCTGTATCTGTTACTGGAAATTTTCCATTTTGAAATGAATAAAATAGTCCTATATAAGTGCTTTTGTTCTCAAATATATATTTATCATAAAAGCCCCCTCCAAAACCAAGCCTGTTCTTTTTTCTATCAAAACATAAGCCAGGACATATTGTTAAGTCTGGATTTTTATATTCTTTGGAATCTTTTACAGAATAGGTGTTGAATTTATCTTTTATAAGATCTTTTTTTGAAAAAAGTCTTATAGATTTCATATTAGGTTTTTTGATTATTTTGGGAATCAAAACTATTTTTTGATCTTCAATCATCTTATCTATTAGATAACTTGTATCTATTTCATCTTCCATTGATACATATACAAATACTGTATTTGCATTTTTGTAAATATCTGTGTTTATTAGAGTATTTATAATTTTGCTATCGTATTTTTTCTTTTCTTCTTTGTTAAGATTTTTTCTTATATTTATAAATTGTTCTCTTACTTCTTGTTTCATTTTATAGGCCTTGTTGTAAAGTATTTATTTTTAAAGACTTCTCTATAACTTGCAATAACTAATGCACCTATTACTATTATATTACTTACTAGAAATATCCAAAAAAACATCGCCATAAATCCTGCAAGCGTTCCATAGACTAGGCTCATTCTTGAAATATTGTTTATAAAAAATGAGTATATAACACTTATCAATATTATAAAAAACGAGGTAAAGGCTGCTCCAAGCATAGCCTCTGTTAATTTGACTCTGCTTGCTCTAGTTGTCTGTGGAGCAAGTTTATAGAAGAAAGTAAATGCTATAAAAAGTATTATAAAAGGCAAGAATCCATTGAAAAGATTCCATATTTCTTCTACTTGACTATAAGCTATTGAATTATCTATAGTATTTAATATTGTATTTATAATTTTTAGAATTTGATTGTTAAACACTTCAAATGTCAATACAAATAATATTATTATAAAAAATCCAAGAGTATATAGTATACTTACTATTCTTTGTTGTATTATCTTTCTTTTTCTTCTAAGTCCATAAGCTATGTTTATAGAGGTTATAAGTCTATTTATTCCTGTTGATGCTGACCAAATTGAAAAGAAAATACCTAGTGATAGTCCCAATGAACTTGAAGTTTGTTCTACGACTTTTAAGAGAACTAGAGTTATTTCTTTTGAATTAGGTGGCATTAGCTCTACTATCTTAAATATAACTTCAGAGTATCCATTTAATAGAAAACTTGTAATATTCATCAAAACTATAAGAAGTGGTATTGTTGCAAATATCAAATAATATGATAGAGAGGAGGCAATCATAAGAAAGTCATCTTTGATTGCCCTTGCTGTTAAATTTACAAAAAATTCTCTTATATTAGATTTGTTATTTTCTAAACTCATTTTAAATATTTGTCAAACCAATTTAGGATTTCACTTAGTCTTTTGACTCTTGCTTTGGGCTTTCCACTTCTTGATAATTCATGATTTTCTCCTTTAAATATATACATTTTTGTATCAACCTTATTTAAATTAATTGCAGTATACATTTGTAAGCCTTGCTCCAAAGGACATCTAAAGTCGCTATCTGAATGGATAAAAAGAGTTGGAGTTTTTACATTTTTTGCATATTTTATAGGTGACTGTTCCCACATTTTATCCAGACTAGTCCAAGGATTTGCATCTGTCTGGTCACTTGCAAAATAATAGCCTATGTCACTTACTCCATAAAATGAAGTCCAATTAGAAATAGATCTTTGTGAATTTGCAGCTTTAAATCTATCTGTATGTCCTATTATCCAATTTGTCATAAATCCTCCATAGGAGCCACCTAATACTCCTAGTTTATCTTTATCTATTTGAGGATATCTTTTGATTGCTTCATCTGTAAAAGTCATTAGATCTTCATAATCTATAGTTCCATATTTTCCTCTTATATCAGAGAAATCTACTCCATGAGAACTTGATCCATGAGGATTTGTATAGATTACAAAATATCCATTATTTGCAAATACTTGATTTTCATGATGGAAAATATCAGAAAATACTGTTTTGGGTCCTCCATGAACTGAAAGAAGAGTTGGGTATTTTTTGTTCTTATCAAAATCTATTGGTTTTAGAACATATCCTTTTATATTTGCTCCATTAGATTCAAATTCAAAAGTCTCTATATCTGATGTTTTGTACAAAGACTTTTGTGATGCTATTTTTCTGTCATTAATATAGATATTGTATATTTCATCTTTTGATATTGTTGAATATACTATATCATTACCTACAATATCAAAATCTTCTACATTTTCTTTTTCAATTACTTTTTCTACATTTCCATCTAAATCTATTGAAAATAGTTTTGATATATCTTTTTCTGTAGCTATAAAATAAATTTTGTCGTTTGATTTTTTAAAAGTTCTTGTAGCTCCATATCTTATATCTGTACCAACAGAATTTGAAAAGTCCATATCAAAATCATCTTTGGTTATTTTTTTAAGATTTTGACCATCTAAATCTATAGTATATACAAATGGATCTTCGTTTATTCCATGCTTTTGTCTCTTAGATCCTATAAAAGCTATCTTTTCATTTATTAAAAATACATCATGGTATGCGAATTTTTGATTTAATATTACATTTTCATTACAAGTATCTAAATCTTTTAAGATTAAGTCTTCAGACATACTCATAGTATCTTTTTCAAAAACTATTTTTGTATATACAAAATACTTTTCATCTATATCAAAAGTTGATATCCAGTTATTTCTATTAGATGTTGCGATTTTTTTAAGATCATCCTTTTCTTTATCATAAATATAAAAATCTTCATCTTTAAAATCTAGATATCCCATTCCATTAAACCAAAATGGAAGGGAGCTTATTTCTTTAAAATAAGAATCATCTTTTTCTTTTTTCTTTTCTTCTTTTGATAATTTTTTAGTTCCTTTTATCAAAAACATGCCCTTTTTTAGTTCTTTTATATAAGAGACATTGAGTTTTAATTTAAAATATTCTTTTTTTACAGAGATACTATCATCTTTTATATAGAAATAATCATAAGCATCTTGTGATTTTTTGAATATTATATTTGAATCTTCATCTATTAGATAAGTTGAAGTATCATTTTCATCTGTTAGTTGATATTCCTTTCCACTTTTTACATCTATCAAATACAAATTAGAATCATATTTATTTTCTTTTAGGTTAGCTTTTGATTTTATAAAACATACTTTATCTTTGTTTTTTGAAAAATTTATATTAGAGACAAAATCATAATTTATAAAATCTTTTACTTCTAATTTATCCATTTCTCCTCCTCTTATTAGAATTTAATAGTTTATAGCCGTTTTAAACATTGTACCACATCAATTTTTATTTAAAAATAATAAAATAAACTTTTTAATAAGTGATTAGATATAAACCTATAGGGTATATATAATATAACATTAAAGCAAAGGGGGCCTTATAATGAAACTTAGATTACAAGGTAAAAATTTTAAGGTTGGAGAAGGATTAGCAAATCTATCTGACAAAAAATTTAATAGACTTGACAAATATTTTGTAAAAGAACAAGAAATGGATGTTAAGTTTACAGACCAAGGGGTAGACAAGATTGTTGAAGCAACCATCTTTTTAAAAGGTGGAACAATTCTTAGAGCAGAAGAGGTTACAGACGATTTTTCTACTTCGATTGATGAGGCCATGGATTCTTTAGTTAGACAAATAAGAAAGCATAAGACTAAACTTCAAAGAAAGAAAAATAGTGGCGAAACAATTAGATTTGAATCTTTTGATGATACAGATGATAAAGAGGATGAGTCAAAGATTGTAAGAGTAAAAAATATTCCTATAAAGCCAATGATGCCAGAAGAAGCAGTACTTCAAATGGATTTATTAAATCATAATTTCTTTGTATTTACAGATGCTGAAACCATGAATGTAAATGTAGTCTACAAGAGAAATGATGGAAACTATGGACTTATCGTTCCTACAAGAGACTAGTTACATTAATTTATATAAATAAAAATAAGAGACTTAGGTCTCTTATTTTTTGTTTAATAATATATTATTATGTGTTATACTATATAAGTATATTTGTGACAAAAACAATATGTTACATTTTTTGTAATAATTTAATTTTATTCTATTAGATAGTATTTGAGCGTAATTAAAATAATGGTAGAATGATAAAAGAATATTTAGAGGTGATAGCTTGGGAATTTTAGACAAACTCTTTGGAACATTTAGTGATAAAGAGATAAAAAATAATCAAAAAATTGTTGATCAGATATTAGCATTAGATGAATCTATGCAAAAGTTAACTGATGATCAATTGAAACACAAGACAGTAGAATTTAAAGAAAGATTAAAAAATGGAGAAACTCTAGACCAACTTTTAGTTGAAGCGTTTGCAACAGTAAGAGAGGCAAGCTCAAGAGTACTAGGATTAAAACAATATCCAGTACAGCTAATGGGTGGTATTGTTCTACATAATGGTCAGATAGCAGAAATGAAAACAGGTGAAGGTAAGACATTAGTAGCTACTTTGCCAGCATACCTTAATGCTCTTGAAGGAAAGGGAGTCCATGTAGTAACAGTAAACGACTATCTTGCAAAGCGTGATATGGAATGGATGGGAAAGGTATATAATTTCTTAGGACTAAGTGTTGGATGTATTTTATATGGATTAGATAATAAGCAAAGACAAGAAAATTATAATTGTGATATAACCTATGGAACAAACAACCAATTTGGTTTTGATTATCTAAGAGATAACATGGTTATATACCAAAAAGATATGGTACAAAGAGATCTTCACTATGCAATAGTAGACGAGGTAGACTCAATATTAATAGATGAGGCAAGAACACCATTAATAATTTCAGGACAAAGCGGAAAATCAACTGATACATATGTACAAGCTGATATTTTCGTAAAAGGACTTGAAGGAAGAATTCTTGATCCAAATGAAGATAATGACAAAGATCCATTTGATAGAACTTTCAAAGAAGAAACTGTAGACTATTTAGTAGACGAAAAAAGAAAGACATCTAATCTTACAGAACAAGGTACTGCAAAAGCAGAGAAATTCTTTGGAATCGAGAATCTTTCTGATCCTGAAAACATGGAAATAGCTCACTACATCAATAATGCTCTTAAAGCAAATTGCAATATGAAAAAAGATATTGATTATGTAGTTAAAAATCAAGAAGTAATGATAGTAGATGAGTTTACAGGACGTATAATGCAAGGAAGAAGATACTCAGATGGACTTCATCAAGCTATAGAAGCTAAAGAAGGAGTAGAAGTAAAGAGTGAATCTAAGACTCTTGCAACAATAACATTCCAAAATTATTTTAGAATGTATGATAAATTATCAGGAATGACAGGTACAGCTAAGACAGAAGAAGATGAGTTTTCTGAAATATACAAACTAGACGTAGTAGAAGTACCTACAAATAAACCTATACAAAGAAAAGATGAAAACGACCTAGTATATGTAAATGAAAATGCAAAATACAATGCGATAGTAGAAGAAATCGAAAAAGTACATGAGACAGGAGAACCAATCCTTGTAGGTACGATTTCAATAGAAAACTCAGAGAAGCTTTCAAATCTACTAAAGAAAAAAGGAATACCTCATGTTGTATTAAATGCCAAACACCACGAGAGAGAAGCAGAAATCGTAGCACAAGCAGGTAGAATAGGTGCAGTTACAATAGCAACCAACATGGCAGGACGTGGTACCGATATAATGTTAGGTGGAAATGCTGATTTCATGGCAAAACAAAAGTTAAAAAGAGAGGGAACTTCTGAAGAAATATTAGAAGAAGTAGATTCATTTGCAGAAACACAAAATAAAGAAATACTAGAAGCAAGAGATAAATATAGAAAGCTTAAAAATGGCTATAAAGTAGACATCGACAAAGAAGCAAAAGATGTAGTTAATGCCGGGGGTCTATACATTATAGGAACAGAAAGACATGAATCAAGACGTATAGACAACCAGTTAAGAGGACGTTCAGGACGTCAGGGAGATCCAGGAAAAAGTAAATTCTTTGTATCACTAGAGGATAATCTTATGAGATTATTCGGTGGAGAAACAATGCAAAAACTTGCAGATAGCGGAAATTTCCCAGAAGATGAAGCAATTGATTCTAAGCTTGTAACAAGATCAATAGAAAAAGCTCAAAAGAAAGTTGAAGGAAATAACTTTGCAACAAGAAAAAGAGTCCTTCAATATGATGATGTTATGAATGTACAAAGAACAATAATCTATGATGAAAGAAGACAAGTACTTATAGGCGAAAACATGAAAGAAACAGTACTTAAAATGATGAAAGATGTCATAGAAACAGCAGTATATTCATTTACAAATGATCAAGTAAAACCAGAAAAATGGGAAATGACAGGATTATTAAACCACCTTCAAACATTAGCCTTACCAGTAGATAGACTTCATTTTGAAAATATAAATGATTATGATCAGAAAAAAATGATAGATTATATTTATGAAGAAAGTCTTAAAAAATACAACGAAAAAGAAGAAGAATTCGGCGAAGAGCAAATGAGAGAGCTTGAAAGAATAATAATTCTTAGAGTTGTTGATACAAAGTGGATGGATCATATTGATACAATGGATCAAATGCGTCAAGAAATAGGCGTTAGAGCAATGGGAAATGAAGATCCTGTAAGAGCCTATACAAATGAAGGTTATGAAATGTTTGAGGAAATGACAAAAGCTATTCAAGAAGATATAGTTAAGTTCATGTTCAGTGTTCAAATTAGAAATAACTTAGAGAGAAAGCAAGTTGCAACAGATACAAAAGTAAATGAAGTATCAGAAGATAACTTTAATGGAAACCTAAGAAAGACAACTAATAATCCTCAACAGACAAAAGGAAAGACTGTAGTAAAATCCGCAAAAGAAAAGATTGGAAGAAATGATCCATGCTGGTGTGGATCAGGCAAGAAATATAAAAATTGCCATGGTAAATTAACTAAATAGGAGATTTATGCAAGAATTATATGAAGTAAAAGAAAGATGTGAAAAAGCCTTTGATACATTAAAAAGTATCAAAGGTTCACTTTGACCCTTTAAATTTAGAAGATAAAATCAAAAAATTAGAAAAAAAGACATTAAGTGAAAATTTCTGGAGTGATAATAAGAAAGCTCAAGAAGTTATGAGTGAACTTAGTGATTATAAAGACAAATTTAACGAATATAATTCATTAGAAAAAGAAATTTTTGATATAAAAGATCTAATAGAAATAGTAGATTTAAGTGAAGATGAAGAAGTTAATGCAATAGAAGAAATTTCTAAAGATCTTTCAGATTTAGAAAAAAAATTATATAAATTCAAAATACAACTTCAATTAAATGGAGAATATGATACAAATAATGTCTATATGACAATACACGCAGGAGCTGGAGGACTTGAAGCTACAGATTGGGTATCCATGCTTCTTAGAATGTATCAAAAGTATTTTGATAAAAAGAATTTTCAATATGAAATAACTGATATAAACGTCGAAGAAGCAGCAGGAATAAAATCAGTAAGTTTATTTGTAAAAGGAAGATATGCATACGGTTATCTAAAAGGAGAAAAAGGAGTGCATAGATTAGTAAGAATATCACCATTTGACTCCTCAAATAGAAGACATACTTCATTTGCATCCGTTGATATATTTCCACAAATAGAAGATAATTCAGAAATTGAGATAGATCCTAAAGATCTAAGAATAGATACTTATAGAGCATCTGGAGCAGGTGGTCAGCATGTAAATATGACAGATTCAGCTGTTAGAATAACCCATATACCAACAGGAGTTACTGTAAGCTGTCAAGCAGAAAGAAGCCAAATTCAAAATAGACAGACAGCTATGAGTATGTTATATGCAAAACTTGTTCAAATAAAAGAAGAAGAACAAAGAGAAAAAATAGAAGATATACAAGGTAAATACAGTCAAATAGCATGGGGAAGCCAGATAAGATCCTATGTATTTCAACCATATACATTAGTAAAAGATCATAGGACTAACACAGAAGTTGGAAATGCTGATAAAGTTATGGATGGAGAATTGGACGAATTTATAGAAAGTTATTTAAGTATCAATGCAAAGAGTTAATTAATAAAATTAACTCTTTTAAAATTTGTTAAGATATTATCATGAATTAATTTATAAAATTATTCTGATTAATATATAATTTTTTATTAAAAATTTAAGGAGGTAAAATGAGCGAAAATAAAAAATATTCCTTTAAAGAATTTATGATGACAGTTCTTGGAGGAGTTTCTATCGCAATTATAGTAGGACTTGTTCCAAATGCAATATTAGGAGAGATTTTTAAAGCTCTTGAAGATAAAGCGGAAATTTTTAAAAGTCTATTAAATGTAGTTACTATTTCACAAATGGCAGTTCCAGCATTAGTTGGTGCATTAGTAGCAAAGGAATTTGGATTAAATCTAATTGAAAGTGCAGTAGTAACTATGACCACTTTTGTATCAAGTGGCAGTATCAAAATTACTGAAAATGGATTTGCAATTGCAGGTATAGGTGACTTAATTAATACTATATTAATAGCAGCAATAGTAGTATTTGTTGTGCTTAAGCTTAGAGGAAAGCTAGGAAACTTAAATATAGTATTACTTCCACTTATTGTAGTAACACTAGTAGGTGGACTTGGATTATTTACATTACCTTATGTTTCAAAATTAACAGCAGCAATAGGTGTTTTAGTTGCAAAGATTACAACACTTCAACCTTTGTTAATGAGTATTTTATTGGCAGTTATTTTTGCAATTTTAATTATTTCACCTTTTTCTACAGTTGCGGTTGCTCTAGCAATAGGTCTATCAGGTCTTGGCAGTGGAGCTGCAAATATAGGAATTTGTGCTACAACAGCAGTATTGGTAATAGGTTCTAGTAAAATAAATAATGCAGGAGTTACAACAGCAGTATTTCTCGGATCACCAAAGATGTTTATGAAAAACTGGATAGCAAATCCTAAATTAAATTTACCAATAATATTAACATCAGCAATTTCTGGTATATTTGCTTATGTTTTTAATATTCAAGGAACACCAGCATCGGCAGGTTTTGGATTTTCAGGACTTGTAGGACCAATAAATGCAATATCCGCTATGGAAAGTGGACTTGGAGAGAGTATACTAATAGCGGCATTGGTATTTTTTGCAATACCTTTTGCTTCATCATTTCTAATAAATAAATTATTGGTTGATGTATTAAAAATTTACGATTATGATGCATATAAATTTGGAGGTAATTAATGAAAATTGTAGTATTTAATTTGAGAAAAGACGAAGAAAAATTACTTGACAATTGGAAAAAACAAAATCCAGATATAGAAGTAAATGCTTACAGTGAAGCATTAACTATGGAAAATATAGATCTTATAAATAATGCTTCAACAGTAAGCTTATCATCATTAAATAAAATCGAAGATGAAGTATACGATAAATTAAATGAAATGGGAATAAAGGTAATTTCTCAAAGATCAGCTGGATTTGATATGTATAATCTTGATAAGATGAACAAACTAGGAATAAAATTAATAAATGTTCCAAGTTATTCACCAAATGCAATAGGAGAATTTGTAGTTACATCCGCATTATACTTTACAAGAAATTTAAATAATATATATAGAAATGTAAGAGAGCATGATTTTAGATGGCAACTTCCTATTCTTTCAAAAGAGATGAGAACTTTGACTGTAGGAATTGTTGGAACAGGAAGAATCGGACGAGCTGCTGCAAAATTGTTTAAAGGATTGGGTGCTAATATAATAGGTTATGACATATATAAGTCAGATGAAGCTAAAGAGTTATTAGAATATGTTTCATTGGAAGAATTATTTGAAAAAAGTGATGTTATAACTTTCCATGTTCCAGCTACAAAAGAAAATTATCATATGGTAAACGAAAAATCTATTTCCATGATGAAAGATGGTGTGGTTATAATAAATGCAGCAAGAGGAAGCATCTTAGATACAAAAGCAGTCCTTAAAGGATTAGATAGCGGTAAAATAAAAGGAGCTGCGTTGGATGTTTATGAGAATGAATTTAATATAGTAAGAGCTGACAAAAGAGGAGAAGAGCTAGATGATGATATGCTAAATGAAATCATATCAAGAGATGATATTGTGTATACACCACATATAGCATTCTACACAGAAACAGCTTTGGATAATCTATTAAGTATTGCATTAGATGAATCGATAAAATACGTAGAAACAGGAAATTCAAGTAATATAGTAAATAAATAATTTAATATTAGATCAAAGGTGATGATAGAATAATATTTATCTATTCATCACCTTTTTTGATATTTAAATTTTCTTTAATAAACTATTTAATTGGTATTGATTGCATAAAGTAATTTATTTTGGATAATAAAGATATAAATTTCAAGCATAATATTTTAAAAAAAGCTCCTTTTGTTATATAATTATACATGTAATAATTAGCTATTTTAGTATTTTGCTTTAAGCTATGATTTTATAGTGATTATACTTGGTATTTCTAAGATTTATTTATATTAAATCAATGATTAAATACCAAAATAAAATCTATGCTAATAATTTATGAAAAATTTAAATAAAGCAAATTATAGATTTAGTATAAGTTATTTTAGTGTTATAATTATATTTGAAAACGATAATATAAATTTTATTGCAAAATTTTTATATAAATCATTTAAAAATATAATAATAAAAAAATTGTATTGGTTGGTTATAATATTATTGTTTGGGTATAATAATAGAGAAAATATAAATAAGGAAGGAAAACGTATGGATTTTAAACAAGAATATCAGCAAAAATTAATCACACCAGATAAAGCTGCAAGTATTGTAAACAGTGGCGACTGGGTAGATTATGGTTGGTGCACTGGTACACCAGATGCATTTGATAAAGCATTAGCAAAAAGAACAGAAGAATTAAGTGATGTTAATGTAAGAGGCGGAGTAATCTTTAAAATTCCCGAAATAGTTAAAAATGATCCTGAATGTAAACATTTTACTTGGAATTCATGGCATGCATCAGGATATGAGAGAAAGTTAATAAACAATGGATCGGGATTTTATATTCCACTAAAATATTCTGAATTGCCAAGATATTATAGAGAAAATATTAAACATGTAAATGTTGCAGTATTTCAAGTATCTCCAATGGATAATTTTGGATTCTTTAACTTTGGACCAAATGCTTCTCACATGAGAGCTATAATAGAAGTTTCAGATAAAATTATTGTAGAAGTTAATGAAAATATGCCAAGAGTTCTTGGAGGCTTTGAATCTGAAATCAATATAAAAGATGTAGATTATATAATTGAAGGAGATAATCCTCCAATTTCAGAATTAAAATCCGGAAGCTTTGGAGAAGATGATAAAAAAGTTGCAAAATTTATTGTTGATGAATTAGTAGATGGATCATGTATACAACTTGGAATAGGATCAATGCCAAACGCTGTTGGAAGCTTAATAGCACAAAGCGATTTAAAGGATCTTGGAGTACACACAGAAATGTATGTTGATGGTTTTGTTGAACTATCCAAACAAAATAAGATTACAGGAGCTAAGAAATCAAGAGATAGATTCCGTCAAGTGTTTGCATTTGGAGCAGGAAGTAAAGAAATGTATGATTTCATAGATAATAACCCTGAAATCATGAGTGCTCCAGTTGATTATACAAATGATGTTGAAGTAATTTCTAGTATAGATAACTTTATGAGTATAAATACTGCAGTAGAAGTAGATCTATTTGGACAAATATCAGCAGAAAGTAAAGGAACAAGACATATATCTGGAGCAGGCGGACAATTAGACTTTGTAATTGGAGCATACAAATCAAAGGGAGGAAAATCATTTATAGCATTAAAATCTTTCTTTGAAAACAAAAAGACAGGTGAAAGGGCTTCAAATATAAGACCTACTCTAAGTGAAGGATCAATAGTAACAGATACAAGAGCTAATACTATGTATGTAGTAACAGAACAAGGAATAGTAAACTTAAAAGGACTTAGCACTTGGCAAAGAGCAGAGGCACTTATATCAATAGCACATCCAGACTTTAGAGATGAGCTTATAAAAGAAGCCGAAGATATTGGAATTTGGAGAAAATCCAACAAGAGATAAGCATACAAAAATTATTTGACAAATATATAACAAACACATATAATATAGATAGATAAAAAAATAACAATATTAGATTGAAAATTTAGTTTTGTTTTAGTATGTAACTAGAAATGTCTATGGGAGGTATTTATGACAAGAAAAGTAGTTATAGCTAGCGCAGTAAGAACACCAGTTGGTTCAAACGGAGGAGTATTCAAAAACGTATCAGCAGTTGAATTAGGAGTAGTAGCTGCTAAAGAAGCAATCAAAAGAGCATCAATAGAACCTAAAGATATTGATGAAGCAATAATAGGATGCGTACTCCAAGCAGGTTTAGGACAAAACGTTGCTAGACAAGTAGTACTAGGTGCAGGTTGTCCTGTAACTGTTCCAGCAATGACACTTAACATGCTTTGCGGTTCTGGACTTAGAACAGTTTCACTTGCAGCACAACTAATCGGAGCAGGAGATGCAGATATAGTTTTAGCTGGAGGAACAGAATCAATGAGCCAAGCTCCATACTTATTAAAGAAAATGAGATGGGGATCAAAAATGGGAGATGTTAACGCAGTTGATTCAATGCTTAATGATGGATTGATGGATGTATTTAATCATTATCATATGGGAATTACAGCTGAAAACGTAGCTGCAAAATATGGCATAACAAGAGAAGACCAAGATCAATTATCAGCAACAAGTCAACAAAGAGCTTCTAAAGCAAGAGCAGAAGGAAGATTTAAAGATGAAATAGTTCCTGTAGAAGTTAAAGACAGAAAAGGAAGAGTAACTGTAGTAGAAGATGATGAATATATCAGAGATGGAGTTACTGCAGAAAGTCTTGCTAAATTACGTCCAGCATTCAAAAAGGATGGAACAGTAACAGCAGGAAACGCTTCTGGAATAAACGATGGAGCATCATGCTTAGTATTAATGAGCGAAGAAAAAGCTAAAGAATTAGGAATAAAACCACTTGCAACAATTATAAGCTATGCATCAGCAGGAGTTGATCCAAGCATAATGGGAACAGGTCCTATTCCTTCAAGTAGAAAAGCTCTTGAAAAAGCAAATCTTACAATAGAAGATATGGATTTAGTTGAAGCTAACGAGGCATTTGCAGCTCAAGCTTGTGCAGTAAGAAATGAGCTTGGATTAGATATGGAAAAAACAAATGTAAACGGTGGCGCAATAGCATTAGGACACCCAATTGGATGCAGTGGAGCAAGAATACTTACAACACTTCTTTATGAAATGGAAAAGAGAGATAGCAAAAAGGGTCTTGCAACACTTTGTATCGGCGGTGGAATGGGAACTGCTGTAATAGTTGAAAGATAAAAAAATAAAGGATCTCTTTTTCGAGATCCTTTCCAATTGAAAGGAGTAAAAATGGACTTTAAATTAAACCAAGAGCATGAAATGCTTAGAAAAATGTATGAAGAGTTTGCAGTAACTGAAGTTGAACCAATTGCTGCAGAAATTGATGAAGAGGAAAGAGCTCCACTTGAAACAATTGAAAAAATGAAAAAAGCAGGATTCTTTGGAATTCCTTATCCTAAAGAATACGGTGGAGAAGGCGGAGATTACCTAGGATATATCCTAGCAGTTGAAGAATTATCAAAAAAATGTGCAACAACAGGCGTAATTCTTTCAGCACATACTTCACTTGGAAGCTGGCCAATTGAAAAATATGGTACAGAAGAACAAAAACAAAAATATCTTGTTCCATTAGCATCAGGAAAATATTTAGGAGCTTTTGCTCTTACAGAACCAAACGCAGGTACAGATGCTTCTATGCAACAAACAACAGCAGTATTAGATGAAAGTGGAGAAAACTACATATTAAATGGTTCAAAGATTTTCATCACAAACTCAGGAATTGCAGATACTTATATAGTTTTTGCAATGACAGATAAGTCAAAAGGAAATCATGGTATTTCAGCATTTATAGTAGAGAAAAATTTCGAAGGTTTCTCTGTAGGTGTTCCTGAAAAGAAAATGGGAATTAGAGGATCAAAAACCTGTGAATTGATATTTGAAAACTGCAAAGTTCCAAAAGAAAATCTCCTTGGAAAAGAAGGTAAAGGATTTAAGATTGCCATGTCAACTCTTGACGGAGGAAGAATTGGTATAGCAGCTCAAGCGTTAGGAATTGCAGAAGGTGCATTAGAAAAAACAATTGAATACGTAAAAGAAAGAAAACAATTCGGAAGAAGCATAGCAAGATTCCAAAACACACAATTTAAGATTGCAGATTTAGCAAATCAAATAGAAGCTGCAAGATTATTAGTTTATAGAGCAGCTTGTGCAAAAGATGCAGGAGAAAATTATACAGTTTATGCAGCTCATGCAAAATTATTCGCAGCAGAATGTGCAATGAATGTAACAACAAAATGTGTACAACTTTATGGTGGATATGGTTACACAAGAGATTATCCAGTAGAAAGAATGATGAGAGATGCTAAAATAACTGAAATATATGAAGGTACAAGTGAAGTAATGAGAATGGTTATCTCAGGAAACTTGCTTAGATAGGAGGAATAGATGAAAATAGTAGTACTTTGTAAACAGGTTCCTGATACAAATGAAGTAAAATTGGACCCACAAACAGGAAGACTAATGAGAGAAGGAGTTCCAAGTATCATTAACCCTGATGATAAAGCAGGAATAGAAGAAGCAATCAAAATCAAAGAAAAAACAGGAGCTCAAGTAAGCGTAATATCAATGGGACCACCTCAAGCAGAAGAAGCTTTAAAAGAAGCTTATGCTATGGGTGCTGATGAAGTTATTCTTCTTACAGATAGAGCATTTGGTGGAGCTGATACATGGGCAACATCTACAGCTTTGGCAGGAGCTTTAAGAAAAGCAGGATTTGATTTAATCATTGCAGGAAGACAAGCTATTGATGGAGATACAGCACAAGTAGGTCCACAAACAGCAGAACATCTTCATATACCTTCAGTAACTTATGTTGAAAATATTGAAGAAGTAACAGAAGATTCTATTACAGTAAAAAGACAATTTGAAGATAGATATCAAATAATAAAATTACCATATCCTTGCCTATTAACAACATTAGGAGAGATGAATAAACCAAGATATATGAGAATATCTAGAGTTTTCGATGCAAACAGAACAGAAGGATTAGTAAAAGTATGGACAGTTAATGATATCGAAGTTGATAGAGACAATATCGGACTTAACGGTTCACCAACTAGAGTAAAGAAGAGCTTCACAAAAGGAGCTAAGACAGCAGGTAAAGTTTTCGATGTAGATGCTAGTGAAGGTGCAAAGATCATCGTAGACAAGTTAGCACAAGAATTCTTAATTTAAGGTGGTTAAAATGGCAGAATATAAAGGCGTATATGTAATTTGTGAACAAAGAGATCAAAAACTTCAAAATGTTTCTTTAGAGTTAATAGGTAAAGCAAATGAACTTGCAAAAGATCTTGAAACAGAAGTAACAGCTGTAATAATAGGAAGCAAAGTAGAAGGATTATTAGATTTATTACAAGCACATGGTGCTGATAAGATTATTTATGTAGAAGATGATAGACTAGATAAATACATGACAGAACCTTATGCAAAGGCAGTTGCAAAAATAATAGAAGATAAAAAACCAGAAGTTTGTCTATTTGGTGCAACATCAATAGGAAGAGACTTAGCTCCAAGAGTATCAGCAAGAGTAGGCTGTGGACTTACAGCAGACTGTACAGGACTTGAAATTGATCCTGAATCAAAACTTTTAGAGATGACAAGACCTGCATTTGGTGGAAACTTAATGGCTACAATTGAATCAAGAGAAACAAGACCACAAATGTCAACAGTTAGACCTGGTGTAATGCAAAAACTTGATGCAGATGATAGCAAAAAAGCTGATGTTGAAAAATATGATGTAGATTTTAAAGATGAAGATTTCAATGTAGAAATACTAAAACAAGAAGTATCTAAGAAAAAGAAAATTAATATCGAAGATGCAAATGTACTTGTTTCAGTAGGAAGAGGAATCGGATCTAAAGAAAATATTAAAGAAGCTGAAGAATTGGCAAAAGTTCTAGGAGGAGTTGTTTCATCTTCAAGAGCAGTAGTAGATGCAGGATGGCTTGATAAAGACTTACAAGTAGGACAAACAGGAAAAACAGTTAGACCAAATCTTTATATAGCACTTGGTATATCAGGAGCTATCCAACACTTAGCAGGTATGGAAGAATCTGATTTAATAGTAGCAATAAACAAGAATCCTGATGCACCAATATTTGAAGTAGCAGATGTAGGAATAGTAGGAGACGTACACAAAGTAATTCCAGAGCTTATAAAAGCAATTGAAGCCAAAAAGAAAGAGAGCGAAGATAAATAATGGATTACAAAAATTTACTAGTTGAAGTAGATTCTTCAATAGCAACAGTAAAAATCAATCGTCCAAAGGCATTAAATGCACTTAATACAGAGACAGTAAAAGAACTTTCAGATTGCTTTGAAAAAATAGAAAATGATGATTCTATTCTTGCTGTAATTCTTACAGGAGAAGGAAGATCATTCGTTGCAGGAGCAGATATAGCTGAAATGTCAAAAATGACTCCAGCCCAAGCAAAAGAATTTGCAAATGCAGGAATGTCAACATTTAGAAAGATAGAAAAATTATCAAAACCTGTAATAGCAGCAGTTAATGGATTTGCCCTTGGTGGAGGATGTGAAATTTCTATGAGCTGTGATATGAGAATAGCAAGCACAAAAGCATTATTTGGACAACCAGAAGTAGGACTTGGAATAACACCAGGATTTGGTGGAACTCAAAGACTTCAAAGATTAATAGGCCAAGGAAATGCAAAATACTTGATTTATACAGCTCAAAACATAAAAGCAGATAAAGCTTATGAAATGGGATTAGTACAAGAAGTTGTAGAACCAGAAAAGCTTTATGATAGAGCTAAAGAAATAGCTACTCAAATCGTTAAGAATGCAAAAGCAGCTGTAAGCTATGCAAAAGAAGCAATAAATACAGGAAACCAAGTTGACATAGATTCTGCAATGAAAGTTGAAGAGAATCTATTTGCAATGTGCTTTTCAACACAAGATCAAAAAGAAAGAATGGACAAGTTTTTAAATAAGGGAAAATAAAGTAACTATTTAAAAATCAAAAATAGATTCATTATATTTAGGAGGAAATATGAAAATAGCAGTAATTGGATCAGGTACAATGGGATCAGGAATAGCTCAAGTTCTTGCATCAAAACACCAAGTAATTCTTAGAGATGTAATAAAAGAAGCTTTAGATAATGCACAAAAATCTATAACAAAATCTTTAGAAAAATCAGTTGCAAAGGGAAGAATTTCTGAAGAAGAAAAGAACAATACATTAAACAATATTACTATTTCACAAGATATTGAAGATGTAAAAGACTGTGATTTGATTATAGAAGCAGCAACAGAAAATCCAAAAATCAAAAAGAGTATTTTCAAAGAACTTGATGAAGTTTGTGATGAAAAAACAATATTAGCATCAAATACATCTTCACTTTCTATTACAGATATTGGACAAAGTACAGGCAGACCTGAAAAAGTTATTGGAATGCACTTTTTCAATCCAGTACCAGTAATGAAACTTGTAGAAGTAATCAATGGTAAGAAAACAAGCGAAGAAGTTACAGAAAAAATAGTAGAACTTGCTAAAGAAATTGGCAAAACACCAGTTAAAGTAGAAGAAGGACCAGGATTTGTAGTTAATAGAATTCTTGTTCCTATGATAAATGAAGCTGTTGGAATCTATGCAGATGGATTAGCTAGTGCTGAAGATATTGATACAGCAATGAAACTTGGTGCAAACCACCCAATGGGACCTTTGGCTCTTGGAGATTTGATTGGACTTGATGTATGTCTTGCAATCATGGAAGTATTATATTCTGAATTTGCAGATCCAAAATATCGTCCACATCCATTGTTAAGAAAAATGGTAAGAGCTGGCCAATTAGGAAGAAAAACAGGAGTTGGTTTCTTCGATTACACCAAATAATTATAATTGATTCTAAGAGTCCCTTAGTAAGGGACTCTTTTTTTACATAAAATACATATATAATTATGAGAAAATGCATAATATTTGTAAATATCGATAATAATGTGTAATATAAATATATAGTTAGTATGATTATGAGGGTAGCAACAATGGAAAATAAAAGTACAAAAAGAACTAAAAATCAATTAAAAATAAGTCTTATAGATCTTTTAAATGAATATCCGATTAGTAAAATTACTATATCTAAATTGGCAAGTAATGCAAATATAAATAGAGGAACTTTCTATCTACATTATAAAGATTATATGAATTATTAGATGAACTTGAAAATGATCTTATGGTAGAATTAAAAGAAATACTAGAAAAATATGAAGAAAATAACATAAAGCCAGACCATTTAGATATTTTAAGAGAATACCTTCAATACATAAAAGAAAAAAGAGAGATTTTTTTAATATTATTAAAAGCAGACGAACATAATTCAATGATTCAAAAACTTAAAAGTGCTATAAATGATAGCTTTCTCTTGTATTGGGGCGATTTAACTTGTCTTAAAGATGATAAAAATTTTCCTTTTTATTGTGCATATATAACATCAGGCTGTATAGGAATTTTAGAAAATTGGAATGAAGTAGGATTCAAGACGCCAATAGATGAAGTTGCAAAAATAATTGAGAAAATAATATTAAATGGTTTGAATTCTTTTATGATAGAAGATGGAGAAAATTAATTTATGGACATAACAGGAATTATTTCTAAAAAGCTCGATATAAAAGAAGAATCCGTAAAAAACGCAATAAATTTATTGGATGATGGAGCAACTATTGCTTTTATTGCAAGATATAGAAAAGAAAAAACAGGTGGACTTACTGATATCAACTTGAGAGATATTGAAAGTTTACTTGGAAAATATAGAAATCTTCAAAAAAGACAAGAAGAGGTCATAAATTCTATAAGTAATCAAGGCAAATTAACTGATGATTTAGAAAAAGAGATTTTAAATACAAGTTCAATAACTGAATTAGAAGATATTTATAATCCTTATAAGAAAAAGAAAAAAACAAGGGCTGATATAGCAAGAGAGCTTGGGCTTTCCAAATTATTGGATGCTATAATGAAAGATGATTTATCGGAAAATGAAATAAATTCTATGGCAATGGAATTTGTAGATGACAATATTAATTTAGAAGATGTAATAGATAAAACATCTGATATTTTGGCAGAAGATATATCAAACAATGTAGATATAAGAAATATAATAAGAAGAGATGGATTTGTAAGAGCAAAAATAACCCTAAGTAAAAAAGATGATCCAGAATCTATATATAAAAATTATTATGATATGAGCTTAGCAATCAAGAACTTAAAGCCATATCAAGTTCTTGCAATAAATAGAGCAGAAAAGAATAATGCACTTGATGTAAAATTCGAATTTTCCGACGAATATAATAAAGTTTTGATATCTAATCTTTTTGATTTAAATGGTGGATTTAAAGAAAAATTTGTAAAAAAAGCTATAGAAGATAGCTACAAGAGACTTTTATTGCCGCAAATAAAGACAGAAATTAAGAATTCAATTGTAGAAAATGCAGAAGATGAATCTATAAAAGTATTTTCTAAAAATTTAAAACCATATATTCTCCAAAAACCTATAAAAAAACAAAATATAATAGGACTCGATCCAGGATATAGAACAGGATGTAAAGTTGCCGCTATAAATGAAAATGGTAAATATCTTGAAAGTACAGTAATCTATCCTGCAAAACCAAGAGAAGATGTTAAAGGGTCTATAAAAGTGTTAACAGATATTATAAAAAGAAATAATATAACACTTATTGCTCTTGGAAATGGTACTGCAAGTAGAGAAACAGAAATTATGGTAAATGAACTTATAAAATCAATAGATAGCAATTTAAGTTATGCAATAGTAAATGAAGCAGGTGCAAGTATTTATTCTGCATCAAAACTTGCAGAAGAGGAATTTCCAGATCTAGATGTCACAATAAGAGGTGCAATTTCCATGGCAAGAAGACTTCAAGATCCTATGGCAGAACTTGTAAAAATTGATCCTAAGCATATAGGAGTAGGACAGTATCAACACGATTTAAATCAAAAAAAGCTAGATGATGAACTAAAAAAAGTAGTAGAAGATGCAGTTAATGAAGTAGGCGTAAATATAACAAATGCATCATATACTCTTTTATCTTATGTTTCTGGACTTAATACTACAATTGCAAAAAGAATCGAAGAATCAGTAAAAGATGGAAGTATAAAGCAAAGAAAAGATTTAAAAAATGTAAAAGGACTTGGAGAAAAAACTTATAAAATGGCAAGTGGATTCTTGAGATTTCCGGATTCTCCAAACTTTTTAGATAATACAGCAGTACATCCAGAAAGCTATAATATAGCAAAAAAATTAGTTGATTATAATTTAGATGATATAGACTATAATGAAGTTAGTAATGAACTAAATGTAGGTATCCCAACTCTAAAAGATATAGTAATAGAACTTAAAAAACCTGGCAGAGATCCAAGAGAAGAAAATCCTGAAGTAATCACAAAAAGTGAAATAATGACAATAGATGATATTAAAGAAGGAATGATTCTTAAAGGAAAAGTAAGAAATGTAGTTGAATTTGGATGTTTTGTGGATATAGGAGTTGGAATAGATGGATTAGTATATATTTCTAATATGAGTGATTCTTATGTCAAAGAACCTAGTGATATTGTTAAAGTTTCTGATATAATTAATGTAAAGATTATAGAAATAGACAAAGAAAGAAAAAGAATCGGTCTATCTATGAAAGACTTATAAGGAGATTAGATGTTTAAATTTTTTAAAAAGAATAAATCCAAGAATAATGATTTTGTTTCAATAGCAAATCCTATGAAAGGAAAAATTCTCAATATAGAAGATGTTCCAGATCCAGTATTTGCTCAAAAGATGGTAGGAGATGGATTTGCGGTTGATCCAATAGATGGAGAAATTCATGCTCCAGTATCGGGAGAGATAGTATTACAGCCAGATGGTCTTCATGCATTATCGATAAGAACAGATAAAGGATTAGAAGTTATGGTCCATTTTGGAATGGATACAGTTGAATTAAATGGAGAAGGATTTTCTACAGACGTAAATATAGGGGATAAAGTTGAAAAAGGAGATGTCATATTAAATATTGACATAGATTTAGTAAAAAAAAGAGTTTCATCAATGATATCTCCTGTAATCATAACTAATCCGGATATGTGTGAAATATCAGAAATTAATTTTGATGCAAAACAAGATGAAGCAGTGATAAAAGCTTATATAAAGTAAATACAAATAAACAAGCAAAATCACAATAAAAAGGTATAATATGTATGTCTTATTTATCAAATTTATTTAAACTTGTTTTAGATGAATATGAATGAATTAGAATACATTATTATAATATAATCAATTTTAAGGAGGAAATATGTTAACAGATGCAGCAGAAATGCTAAAGAAAGCCTATGAGGGTAAGTATGCAATAGGACAATTTAACATCAACAATCTTGAATGGACAAAAGCAATTTTAGAGGTTGCACAAGAAAAGAAATCAGCAGTTATTCTTGGGGTATCAGAAGGTGCAGCAAGATATATGGGCGGATTTAATGCAGTTAAAAAAATGGTTGAAGGATTAGATCAAGATTTAAATATAACAGTTCCTGTTGCAGTTCACTTAGATCATGGAACTTATGAAGGTGCAAAAAAAGCAATTGATGCAGGATTTACATCAATAATGTTTGATGGTTCATCACTTCCAATTGACGAAAACATCGAAAAAACAAAAGAAATCATTGAAATTTGTCATTCAAAAGGAATTTCAGTTGAAGCTGAAGTAGGTGGAATCGGTGGAGAAGAAGATGGAGTTATATCTGCTGGTGAATTAGCTGATCCTAAAGAATGTAAAGAAGTTGCAAGTCTTGGAGTAGATTTCTTGGCTGCAGGAATTGGAAATATTCATGGAGTATATCCTAAAGATTGGAAAGGACTAAGCTTTGATAGACTTTCTGAAATAAGAGCAGAAATTGGAGATATTCCTATGGTTCTTCATGGAGGAACAGGAATCCCAGAAGATCAAGTTAAAAAAGCAATTGAAAAGGGAGTTTCTAAGATTAATATAAATACAGAATGTCAAATCGTATTTACTGAGGCAACTAGAAAATACTTCGAAGAAGGTAAAGATAAGGTGGCTAAAGGATTTGATCCTAGAAAAGTTTTGAAACCAGGTTTTGAAGCAATAAAAGATAAAGTAAGAGAAAAAATGGAGTTTTTTGGTTGTATAAATAGTGCAGAATAATAAAAGCCGGTTTTATCCGGCTTTACTCTATACTAAGGAGAATTAATGACGACAAATTATTCAAATATCGATCTTAGTGATAAAAAGCTTGTCGATCTAAGAGAGATTGCAAAAAGTATGGGAATAAAGTCTATAAGTCTTTATAAGAAATCAGAATTGATAGATAAAATCAAAAGTTTATCAGAAAGTTTAGAAAATGATGACACTAAAGATAACACAGACGATTCTTATTTAGATACAGAAGACAATGATGATAATTTTGATTTAGGAAAAAAATTTGATACAGAAGGTTTGCTTGAGCTTCATCCTGATGGATATGGTTTTTTAAGAACTAGATCTTATGAATCAAGCAATGATGATATTTATGTTTCACCTACTCAGATTAGAAGATTTAAATTAAAAACAGGAGATTATATTTCTGGTATAGCTCGTATAAAAAGAGATAAAGATAAATTTTCTCCACTTATATTCGTTTCTTTGGTTAACGGCATAAGCCCTATTGATTCTTATAATAGACCTAATTTTGAAAATCTAACTCCAATTTTCCCACATGATAAAATAAAATTAGAAGTAAAAGAAAATGATTATGCTAATAGAATCATTGATCTAGTTTCTCCAATAGGAAAGGGCCAAAGAGGACTTATAGTTTCTCCTCCTAAAGCAGGTAAAACGACCATACTAAAATCCATAGAGAAAGCTATAGAAAGAAATAATTACGATATAAAAATAATAGTTTTGCTTATTGACGAAAGACCTGAAGAAGTTACAGATATTGAAAGATTCGTAAATCAATATAGAGATGAAAATGATAATTTTATGAGAACAGAAGTTGTTGCATCGACATTTGATGAATTTCCACAAAAACATATCGATACTGCAGAGCTTGTAATAGAAAGAGCAAAAAGATATGTTGAAGGAGGGAAAGATGTAGTAATACTAATGGATTCAATTACAAGATTATCAAGAGCTTATAATATAATGACTCCACAATCTGGAAGAACTCTTTCAGGTGGATTAGATCCTATGGCACTTGTTGGTCCAAAAAAGATTTTTGGTTCTGCAAGAAACATAGAAGGTGGAGGTTCTCTTACAATCATAGCTACAGCTTTAGTTGATACAGGAAGCAGAATGGATGATATGATTTATGAAGAATTTAAGGGAACAGGAAATATGGAGTTACAATTGGATAGAAGATTATCAGAAAAAAGAGTCTATCCTGCAATAAATATATTTAAATCCGGAACTAGAAGAGATGACTTATTACAAACTAAACAAGAACTAGAATGCATGTATAAGATAAGAAGTTTAGATAAAGCAGATGAGTTAAAAACTTGCGAGTGGTTTATAAATAATATAAAATCCACAAAATCAAACGATCAGTATATTAAGGGGATAAACGATCAGATACAATAAATATTTCTCCTTAATAAAGGAGATTATATGGCAAAAGAATCAAATTTATCAAAACACTTAAATATATTATCAATAATAATTATATCATTATTAGTTATATTGGTTATTTTGGGCTATAGGAATGGATTATTTGATTCGCCAGATAGAATTGAAGAATTCATTTCATCTTTTGGTGTTTGGGCTCCAGTTGCTTTTTTGACTTTTCAGATATTTCAAGTTTGTCTGCCAGTTATACCAGGTGGTATTGTCTTACTTGCGGGAGTCTTGATGTTTGGACCTGTTGAGGGATTTATTCTTAACTATGTAGGAGTTTCATTAGGTTCATTTATAACATTTAATCTTTCTAAAAAATATGGTAAGAAAATCATAGTCTCTTTATTTGGTAAAAAGAAATATGATAAATATGTAGTTAAACTTGAAGATAAAAGATACAATGTGTTTTTTGCTCTAGCTATTTTATTTCCAATAGCTCCTGATGCACTTTTGTGCTATATTACAGGGCTTTCCAATATGAGTTTTAAAAAATTTGCTACTATAATACTTCTAGCCAAGCCTTTAACTATATCTTTTTATTCATTTGGTATTTATTTTGGATATGAAGATTTTATTAATTTCATTAAATGATTGCAAGTGCCATATTTATGTGGTATAATATTAATCGCTTATTGAAAGAAGATAAAGAGGTGTAATATGAAAAAAGGAATTCATCCAGAATATCATGAAGCAACTGTAACATGTCAATCATGTGGAAATACTTTTACAGTTGGTTCAACAAAAGAAGATATAAAAGTTGAAGTTTGCTCAGAATGCCATCCATTTTATACAGGTAAGCAAAGAACTGCTGAACGTGGTGGTAATGTTGAGAAATTCAACAAAAAATATGGAAGAAAATAAAAAGGTTAGAGGCATCTCTAGCCTTTATTTTTTTAAAATATGAAAGTAAAAGATTTATTAGATATAGATAGGGAAACAGCTTTGATTTCTTTATCTTATTTGACAGATAAAAACAGAAATTTTTATATATTAAATCCTAACTTAGAATTAGATTATAGTCTTTATAAAAAAATAATCTCTATAATGGATAAAGTTAAAGACGGATATCCTCTACAATATGCAATAGGCAAGTGGAATTTTTTTGGATTTGATTTTAAGGTTGATAAAAGAGCACTTATTCCAAGACCTGAGACAGAGATTCTAGTTGAAACAATACTAAGTATAGATTCTAATAAGAAAACAATACTAGATATTGGAACAGGGACTGGCGCAATAGCTATTAGTTTATCTAAATTTTTGAAAGATAGTGAAATTATAGGAGTTGATATATCTAAAGATGCAATAGATTTATCGAATGAAAACAAAAAATTACTCGAAGCTTATAATGTAGAATTTATTCAATCTGATTTATTTCAAAATGTTCATGATACATTTGATATTATAGTTTCAAATCCACCATATATAAATAAAAATGACTATGAAAAATTAGATCCCAAATTATATTACGAACCCCAAAATGCTCTTTTGGCAGAAGATAATGGATTATTTTTTTATAAAGAGATTATAAGTAAGGCAATGAGTTATCTAAACGAAAGTGGTATTATAATATTTGAAATAGGATATAATCAAAAACAAGCAATAATTAATTTATTAAAAGAATATAAATATAAAGATATACATTCTATTAAAGACTACAATGGATTTGATAGAATTATTTATGCAAGAAAATAGGAGGCAGTATGTTTGAAAATTTACAAGCAACTGAAGATAAATATCTGGAATTAGAAAGGTCGCTAGCAGATCCTGAAGTTGTGTCAGATATAGAAAAATTACAACAAATAAATAAAGAATATAGCGATTTGAAACCAATAGTTGAAAAATATAGACAAATAAAAAAAGCCGAAGAAACTATTGAAGATGACAAAGAGCTTATCAAATTAACAGATGATCAAGAAATGATAGACATGCTAAATTCTCAAATAGATGATATGAAAGAGAATTTAGGAGTATATGAAGAAGAAATGAAAGTTCTTTTGATTCCAAAAGATCCTAATGATGAGAAGAATGTATTTGTTGAAATAAGAGCAGGTGCAGGTGGAGATGAAGCAGGACTTTTTGCAGGGGACTTATATAGAATGTATCACATGTATGCAGACAACGAAGGTTATAAGACTGAAGATGTAGAAGTTCAAACTCAAGGAGTAGGTGGAATAAAAGAAGCAATATTTATGGTTAAAGGAAAGGGAGCTTATTCAAGATTGAAATATGAATCTGGAGTACATAGAGTACAAAGAGTTCCTGAAACAGAATCAGGCGGAAGAATTCATACATCTACAGCAACAGTTGCAGTATTGCCAGAAGTTGACGATGTAGAAGTAGATATAGATCCTAAAGATATAAGAGTTGATGTATATAGATCCAGTGGACATGGTGGACAATCAGTAAATACAACAGATAGTGCTGTAAGAATAACTCATATTCCAACAGGACTTGTAGTAAGCTGTCAAGATGAGAAAAGTCAGCTAAAAAATAAAGCTCAGGCAATGAGAGTTCTTAGATCAAGATTATATGATCTTGAAGAAGAAAAGAGAAGAAAAGAGATCTCTGATGATAGAAAAAGCCAAGTAGGAACTGGAGATAGATCTGAAAGAATTAGAACATATAATTTCCCACAAGGAAGAATTACAGATCATAGAATTGGAAAGACAATATATCAACTTCAAGATTTTCTAGATGGAAATATTGGAGAGATGATAGACTCTTTAATAGAAGCTGATCAAGCAAAAAAACTAGAAAATATCAACGAAAATAGTGAGAAATAGATGTGTTTACTCTCTTATCTAAAAAGTTTATAAAAAACTATAAAAATTATAAAGATAATGAAGTAAGAAGTAAGCTTATAAGTTTATCAGGTGTAGTATCTACTATTATAAATGTTTTATTATTTGTAATAAAAATAACTATAGGAATTATGACTAATTCTGTATCTGTTATAAGTGATGCTTTTAATAATATGAGCGACATTCTTACTTCATTAATATCTATAATTGGATCAACAATTAGCAGAATTCCTGCAGATGATGATCATCCACTAGGTCATGGAAGAAGCGAATATATTGCAAGTTTTCTTGTAAGCTTAATAATAATGTTTGTAGGAGTTGAACTTTTTAAAAATTCAATTCTTAGCTTTTTTAGAGGAAGCAAGCTTTCTGTATCAAATATAGCTATAGCAATTCTTTTTTTGAGTATATTATTTAAGTTATATACTTATTTTCTAAACAATAAGCTTAAAGATAAGCTTGACTCGAAATTAAATGAAGCTATGGCTATAGATTCAAGAAATGATATGATTTCAAGTTTTGCTATTGTTATCTCTCTTATTATACAAAAAAATACTGGAGTAAATGTAGATGGAATAATGGGAATTATAGTATCTATATTTGTATTTAAGCCAGGACTTTCTATATGTAAAGAAACAATAGATAGTCTATTAGGAAAAAGAGTTCCAGATGATACAGAAGAAAGAATAAAAGAAATAATTCTTAACAGTAAGCTAGTAATAGGATGCCATGATTTAAGAATACATGATTATGGGAAAGGAAATTTAATGGGATCATGCCATGTCGATGTTCCATCAAATCTCGATATATCTACAATTCATAAAGAAGTAACTTTTATAGAAAATAAGATTTTGGAAGATACAGGAGTGGATATAACATTTCACATGGATCCAAGCTATTGCATATCAAATAAGGAATTGATAGAGTTTTACAAGGAAGACAGGGAAAATATAGATGAATATGAAAACAAAGATTTACAAAATAGACCGAGAGAATATAGATCTTAATAAGCTTAAAGAAGCCTCTGAATTAATAAAAAAAGATGAACTTGTTGCAATGCCAACAGAAACAGTTTATGGATTAGCTGCTAATGGACTTAGTGATCTAGCTTGTAAAAAGATTTTCAAGGCGAAAAATAGGCCTAATGATAATCCTTTGATTCTTCACATAGCAAGTATAGATAAAATAGATACATTAGCAAAGGATATTTCAGATAGAGCAAGAGTTATAATGGATAAGCTATGGCCAGGACCTATGACTCTCATATTTAAAAAATCAGACATAATACCTAGTACAGTAACTGCTGGAGGAGATACCGTTGCAATAAGAATGCCAGAAGATATAATTGCAAGGAAATTCATATCACTTTGTGATCTTCCTATTGCAGCCCCTTCTGCAAATATTTCCGGACGTCCATCACCTACTAATGCCAAAGATGTGTTATTTGATATGGATGGCAAAATTTCTGCTATAATAGATGGTGGAAGCTCTAAGATAGGAATAGAGTCTACTGTAATAGATATGAGCGAAAAGACTCCTGTTATTCTTAGACCAGGATTTTATACTTATGAATTTTTAAAGACATATCTAGATGATATAAAGCTTGATGATAGTTTAGTAGATTCTTCAAAAATTCCAAAATCTCCTGGCCAAAAATACAGACACTATGCCCCAAAGGCTAAAATGCAAGTCTATGTTGGTAAGAATGCTTATGAAACAATTAAAAAAGTAGCCCAAGAGAAGAAAAAAGAAGGCTATAAAGTAGGAATTTTAGAATTTGATGATGTTTTGGATCAATTTGATGAATTTGACAACCTATCACTTGGCGATAGAAATGATTTGATTCAAATGAGCCATAATCTTTTTACTTCTATTAGATTACTTGATAAAAAGAATTGTGATATAATTTTAGCAGAGGGGGTAGAAGAGGCAAATCTCGGCAAGAGTATAATGAATAGAATGAAAAAGTCTGCTTCTGGATTAGTTTTTAACGTTTAATAAAATTTCATATATTTTAAGGAGGAATGATGGACAACTTAGTAGTACTTGACCATCCGGTTATAAAACATAAACTTACAATTCTAAGAGATGTTAACACAGGAACAAATGAATTTAGAAAACTTATAAGAGAAATAACAGTAATGCTTGCCTATGAAGCAACAAAAGATTTAACAGTTGAAAAGACAAAGGTGAAAACTCCACTAGTTGAAACAGAAGGCTATAAATTAAGTGGAAAAAAACTAGGAATAGTTCCAATATTAAGAGCGGGACTTGGAATGGTTGATGGAGTTTTAGAAGTATTTCCAGCAGCAAGAGTTGGACATATAGGAATGTATAGAGATGAGAAGACACTAAAACCTGTTGACTATTACTGCAAGTTGCCTAAAGATACATCAGAAAGAGATATGCTAGTATTAGACCCAATGCTTGCAACTGGAGGATCAGCTTGTGATGCAATATCTAAATTAAAAGAAATAGGATGTGGTTCTATTAGACTTTTAAATATAATTGCAGCTCCTGAAGGAATAGAAAAGGTAAATAAAGAACATCCAGATGTAAAAATATATGTAAGTCAATTAGATGAAAAATTAAATGAAGATGGCTATATATTGCCAGGATTAGGAGATGCAGGAGATAGACTTTTTGGAACAAAATAAAAAGATTGCGCTTTTGCGTAATCTTTATAAGTATCCGCAAAAATAGGAGGATATAATGTCAGATAACAATGAAAAAATAATTGTAAAGGGAAATGGCCCACTTAAAGGGAAAGTAAAAATTTCTGGAGCAAAAAATTCTGCGCTTCCAATACTTGCTGCATGCCTATTGGGAACAGAAGATATAATCCTAAGTGAAGTACCAAAACTAAAAGATATTGAGATAATGCTTGAAGTATTGAAATCCTTGGGATCAGAGATTACATATTTAGATGATACAACAATAAAAATTAATTCAAAAAACATTAATTCTTATGAAACACCTTTTGAATTAATGGATAAAATGCGTGCATCATTTGTTGTAATGGGCCCACTCCTTGCAAGATTTAATAAAACAAAAACAAAATCACCAGGAGGATGTAATATAGGCAAAAGACCTGTAGATTTACATTTAAAAGGATTTAAATCACTCGGTGCAAAAACAGTTCAAGATCATGATGAGATCTCTGCAGTAGCAGAAAATGGCTTAAAAGGAGCAATTATTTATCTTGATTTCCCATCTGTTGGAGCAACCCAAAATATAATGATGGCTGCAACAATGGCAAAAGGAGAGACAGTTATAGAAAATGCTGCAAAGGAGCCAGAAATTGTAGATCTATCAAATTTCCTTACAAAAATGGGAGCCAAGATCCGCGGAGCAGGAACATCTATAATAACAATTGAAGGTGTAGAAAAGCTTACAGGAACAAATCATGCTATAATTCCAGATAGAATAGAAGCTGCAACTTATATGATAGCAGCAGCTATGACCAAAGGAGATGTAGTAATAGAAAATGTAATTGGAGCTCATATAAGACCTGTAATTGCAAAACTAATAGAAGTAGGGGCAACTGTAGAAGAGTCTAAAGACGAGGATATCATAAGAGTAAAAGCAGATAAAAGACTAAATGGTACAACAATAAAGACACTTCCATATCCAGGATTTCCAACAGATGCTCAAGCACAATTTATGGCTCTTATGTCAATATGTAATGGAGAAAGCAGAGTAAAAGAAACCGTATTTGAAAATAGATTTATGCATGTTGATGAGCTTGTAAAAATGGGTGCTTCAGTCCTTACAGAAGGAAACGAAGCAGCTATTCTAGGAGTAGATAAGCTAAAAGGAGCAAATGTAAAAGCTACAGACTTAAGAGCTGGAGCTGCGCTTGTAATGGCAGGACTTGTAGCTGAAGGAGAGACTGTTATATCAGATATATATCATATAGATAGAGGATATAGTGATATAGTAGGTAAGTTTAGAAACCTAGGCGCAAATATAAAAAGAGTAAAGGTCGATTAATGAAATTAGAAGGCATAATAAACAACACAATTTTTAGAAATGACGAAAATGGATATTCAGTAATATCTGTAAGTAGTGAAGATGGAGATATTGTTTGTGTTGGCATTATGCCTTTTTTTAATGATGGTGAGCATATTGAAGCTATAGGAGATATCGTATATAACGATAAATATGGAGAACAATTTCAAGTTCAAGAAATCTCTGTAAAAAAGATAACAGGCAAAGAATCCATCATCAAATTTCTATACAGCAGTAATATAAAAGGAATTGGCAAAAAAACAGCAAAGGATATATATAATAAGTTTAAAGAAAATTCAATAGATATCTTGTACTATAGAACCGATAGATTATTAGAAGTAGATGGCATAGGAAGAAAAAAGCTAATTGGAATAAAAGAATCTCTAGAAGATAATATAAAAGACAGAAATAGCTTGATATTTCTTCAAGGATTAGATTTAACTTATAATATGTCAATGAAAATAATAAAAGCTTATGGAGAAGATACAGAAAAATTCATAAGAGAAAATCCATATCAATTAATAGAAGATATAAGAGGTATTGGATTTAGTCAAGCTGATAAAATAGCCAACAAATTAAATATAAAAAACAACAGTAGTTTTAGAATATCTGCTGCGATAATCTATATATTAAATTACAAAAGTGAACAAAACGGAGATGTCGCATTAGACATAGATATTTTAATAAGTGAAGTAGTTAATCTTATAAATGTAGATGAAAAAGAAGTTCTTAGCATAATCTATAATGATTCTTTTAAAAATAAATTTGTAATTGTAGAGATAGAAGATAAAAAATATATCTATCTAAAAAAACTTTATAAAGCAGAAAAGAATGTAGCTTTTAGTCTATCATCTTTAATAGCAGAAGATAACAAAAGAGATATTAGATTTAATTTAGATAATGATTATCCTAATTTTTCCGATGAACAAAAACAAGCAATAAGATTAGCATTTTATTATAATCTTTTGATAATAACAGGTGGGCCTGGTACAGGAAAGACAACAATAATAAAAGCTATAGTGGATATATTGGAATCAAATGATTTGACTTATTATCTATGTGCTCCAACAGGAAGAGCAGCAAAAAGAATGCAAGAATCAACTCAAAGAGAAAGCTATACTATTCATAGACTTATAGGATTAAATACAGATGATTTTGATAGTGATAAAGAACAAGAGCAGATAGATTCAGATTATATAATAGTAGATGAAGTAAGTATGGTTGATATTTATCTTATGAGTGCACTATTAGATGCAATAAAAAAAGATACTACATTAATTCTTGTAGGAGATAAAGATCAGCTTCCAAGTGTAGGTCCTGGAAATGTATTAAATGATATTTTAAATTCAAGTGCCAAAAGCATAAAACTTACAAAAATATATAGACAAGCTCAACAGTCAAATATCGTAGTAAATGCCCATAAGATAAATAGTGGGAATTATCCTATATTAAATCAAAAGGATAAGGACTTTTATTTTATAGATGCAGATCCATCAAATATTGATAATATTATAGCAAATCTTGTATCAAAAAGACTTCCTGATTTCTACAAATTAGATCCTATAAGTGATATTCAAGTTCTTTGTCCTAGCAAGAAAACAAAAGCTGGAGTAATCAATCTAAATACTGTATTACAGCAAAAATTAAATCCTGCAGGACTAAAAATAGATATGGACAATCAAAAATTTAGATTAAATGACAAGGTAATGCAAGTTAGAAATAATTATGATTTGAAGTTTTTTGATGATGATTATAATTATGGAGAAGGAATATTTAATGGAGATATGGGTTATATCTTAAATGTTGATAACGAAGAAGATATAATAACTGTAAGATTTTTTGATAATAAGACTGTAAAATATGATAAAGAAAGCATAAGAGATCTTGATTTATCTTATGCAATCACAATTCACAAGTCACAAGGAAGCGAATTTGATGCAGTTATAATTCCTGTATCAAATACTCCATATATGCTCCTTAATAGAAATCTTTTATATACAGCTATTACAAGAGCCAAAAAATTAGTTGTGCTTGTGGGAGATAAGTACAATTTAAAAAGAATGATAGATAATAATAATACAAATAATAGAATAACTAATTTGACTTATCGGATGGAAGAATTTGAGGAAATTCATGATTAGTGATTATATATTTCAAAACAATAGCTACTGCTATTATTGTGGCAAAAATAAAATAGATGATATGTTTTTGTGCAATAATTGTCTTAGTAGACTTGATAGGGTGGATAATCATACTTTTATTATGGATACAGAGGTCTTCTATCCTTATTTTTATGATGATATTATGAAAAATATGATCAGAGATTACAAATTTGAAAGAATTACAGCTTATGCGCATATCTTTAGCGAAATGATACTTCAATTTGATAAGAGGACTAACTTGTTTAAAGATTATGATTATCTTATTCCTGCTCCAATGCATGAAAAAAAGAAGAGAAAAAGAGGTTTCGATCATATTAGACTTATAAGTGATATGTTTATAAAAGAAACAAACCTTATTTATTTTAATTCTTTGATCAAATCAAAAAGTACAAAATCTCAGCATGATCTTAATAAATTTGAAAGAGAAGATAATCTGAAAGAGGCTTTTGAATTTAAAGATGATAAAAGTCTAGAAGGTAAGAGTATATTGATTTTTGATGATATAGTTACAACAGGAAATACTCTAAGAGAAATTAGAGAAGTGTTATACACTAGAAATCCAAAAAAAGTAAGTGCATTAACACTTACTTCTTCTGGTAAAGTTATTTAACTTCTAATTCTTCTTTTTGATTTTCGTTCATGTATTCAAAGATTTTAACTGCGATTGCACATTCAATTCTTTTTCTAAATATTTTGCAAGAATAATCATATATGCCATTTATGTTACCTGTTGCATGATAATTATTTGCTGAACATCCTCCAGAACAATACATTTTTGCCCAACAGTTTTGACATTCACTATTAGAATATGTGTTGCATGTTTTAAATTTATTTATCAAATCTTTCTTTTCTTCTTTTAGTCCTGTAAATACATCTCCTAATTTGAAATCATCTTCTCCTACAAATTGGTGACATGGATATAAATCTCCTGTAGGAGTTACTGCCATATATTCGCTTCCGGATCCGCATCCTGATACTCTTTTTTGAATACAAGGACCATTTTCTAAATCCAACATGAAATGATAGAATATGAATTCATTGTTGGTTTTTATCCCATCTATTAGCATATCAGCAAGCTTTTCGTATTCTTCATAGATTTTAGGCAAATCTTCTTCCTTAAGTGCATATTTTTCGTTTGGATTTCCTATTACAGGTTCAAGAGATGTTCTATTAAATCCAAGCTCTAACATTTGTTCTATATCTTTTGTAAAATCAAGATTATTTGCTGTAAATGTTCCCCTCATGTAGTATTCCTTGTCTTTTCTTTTTTTGACAAAGTTTTGGAATTTTGGAACTATAAGATCATAAGATCCTTCTCCTGATAATGTCTTTCTAAACCTATCATGTGTATCTTTTCTTCCATCAAGTGATAATACTACATTTTTCATATTATTATTTAAATAATCTATTTTATAATCATCAAGCAATAGACCATTTGTTGTAAGTGTGAAATTAAATTTCTTGTTATATTCTTTTTCAATTGATTTACAATAATCTACGGTTTTTTCTACTACATCCCAATTCATAAGGGGTTCGCCACCAAAAAAGTCTATATCTAAATTTCTGTGATAACCACTGTTTTCTATTAGAAAATCTATTGCTCTTTTTGCTATATCAAATGTCATTATTGCATCAGGCCCATGGTATTTACCACCTTTTGCAAAGCAATATTCACAAGAAAAATTGCAAGTATGACTTATATTTAAGCATAAAGCTTTAAGATAGGATTTTTTGTTTTCCATTTGAATTGATAAATCTTTAAATTCATCTTCTGAAAACAAAACATTATCTTCTTGTAGAGCTTTTACTTCTTCGTAAGCTTCTTTGAATTCATCATCTGTTATATTGTATTGTGATTTTATTTTTTCTTTGATGTAATCATAAGTCTCATCTTCAAACATTGAGATTATATCATAAGTTATATCATCTACTAAATGGATTGAACCACTGTAGATATCCAAAACTATATTATATCCTTTTAATTTATATTGATGTATCATTTGTATTCCTTAATTAATTTTTCAAAAAAATATAAGGGCTTAAGCCCTTATTATTTGTTTTCATTAACGCATTCTTGATTTGCTACTCCGCAACTTGTTTTGCAAGCTGATTGGCAAGATGTTTGGCATTCACCACATCCACCTTTGTTTTTGCTCTTGTGGAGATTTCTAGTATTTAAAGTAATAATTCTTTTCATTTCTTACTCCTTTATGTATCATTTCTTTTTAATTATAGTAGAAATATCAATTATTGTCAATAATGCCTATAGTTCTTGTTATTATATCCAATCCATTTGTAAGATTAATTTTTGAATCTAAGAGATTTTTTATAATTTTATAATTTATTCTTTCTCCAGGTGCAATTATTGGTATTCCTGGAGGATATGAGTAAATATATTCATGTGATATCAAATTATTTGAATTTTCTATTGGAATTTCTACGAAATTTTTCTTGATAGCTTCATCTATATTATATATTTTATCTGGAATTTCATAAGAAAAGCTGATTTCATTTTCTCCGCAATCTATGCTATTATCTATTTTTCTTAGAGCATTTTTTAATCGTATAAATCCTTTTTTGCTATCAAATATTGTAGATATTAAAAGGGCAAAGTTTCTAGATGAATATTCGATTTCTATTTTTTCATTTTTGAGTAATTTTTGTAAATCAAATCCTGTTATATTGCTTTTTCTGGTTGAAATTAGAATTTTTGATCTGTCTTTATTATAATCATCTATTATTTCTAAAAAATTATATTTTTCTTTATAAAATTCATCTAGCATTTTATCTAAGAATTTAAACTTATCATAATATAAATTAAATTCGTCTACTAGATTGCATATTGAATTTATGAGAATATAAGATGGGGAAGAGCTTTGAAATATTGCCATATTTCTTCTTATTTCATTAATATCTATATTCTCATTATTTATATTTATAACAGCTGTCTGTGTTAATCCTGATAGATTTTTGTGAAAAGACATAATAGATATATCGCAGTTTGTAGATATGAAATCTTGATTTTCTAAAAAACCTATATGTGATCCATGTGCGGCATCTACTATAAGATAGGTATTATATTTATGACATAATTTTCTTATCTTAGATAGATCACTTAGATAGCCTTCATAAGTTGGTGATGTTATCATAACAAAAGCATAATTTTCTTCTTTTAGCGTATCTTCTAATGTATTTGTATTTATTTCTTTAAAAAATCCAATATTGCTGTAATTAGGAAGTATATAAGAAGGATTTAGATTACACAATTCCATTGCGTTATATACTGACTTATGGCTTGCTCTTGATATTAAAACATTCTTATTATTATATGTAAGAGCTCTTATTACAGAAAGTATTCCACATGTTGATCCATTTACAGAAAAAATTGAATCTTTTACATTATAAATTTTTGCACAATCTTTTTCTGATTGTCTCAAAATTCCAGTTGGATTATTTAGATTATCAAATTTATCAATTTCTGTTATATCATATCCATAGCCTAAATTTGTGTTAAACCTCTTATTTCTTTTATGACCTGGCATGTGAAATGGATATATATCTTTTCCTAGGTAATTTTCTAATTCATTAAATAACATTTTATCCTCATAAGTAAAAAGAAACCGATAGAAGTCGATTTCTTTAATCAATTAATCTTTTATTTTGTTTAAATCTGTATTTCTTCCTATTAATAAAATAGAATCATTTTCTTTAAAATTATCATAAGGATCAACTGGGGTTATAACTTCGTTTTTCCTCTTTATTGCAATTACATTGCAATTATATTTTTTTCTAAAATCTAAAGAAATCAAGTTTTTCCCAACCCATTTTTGAGGGCATACAAGCTCAATTATTGAAAAACTTTCGCTAAGTCTAACCTGATCTATAATCCTATCTGAATTGATTAACTCTGCAAGCCTAAAGCCCATATCATATTCTGGAAATACGATATGATCTGCTCCAAGTTTTTCTAGAATTTCTGCATGTCTTGAAGAATTAGCTTTAGCATAAATATCTGGAATATTTGCCTCTTTTGCAGCAAGAGTTGCAAAAATCGAAGCTTCGATTTTAGAACCTATTGCAACAACTGCAATATCAAAATTTGTAAGACCTAGTTGGTCTGTAACTGCTTCATCACTTACATCAGCTACTATCGCTGTTGTAACATTTAAACTTATATTATCAATTGCCTCTGGATTTCTATCTATTATCAAAACTTCATTTCCAAGTTTTGTTAAAGTGCTAGCAATTGAAGAACCAAAACGTCCTGCACCAAAAATAACTATTGATTTCATATAATCTCCTAACCTACTATAACTTGACCATTTGCATATTGAATCTTATTTTTCTTATGATTTGAAATAGCATAAGCCACAGTGAATGGGCCAACTCTTCCAAAAATCATTACTACTATAAGAACTAGATGAGAAAATAAAGATAAATCTGCTGTAATTCCTCTTGAAGTACCTACTGTAGCAAAAGCTGAAAAAACTTCAAACATTACATCAATAAAAGCAAACCTTTCATGCTCCATACCTGAAATAAGAAAAGAACTTATTGCTATAATTCCAAGCGAAAGCATTAAGATTGCAATTGATCTATATATGATCTCTATCTTGATAGATCTCTTATAAGCCCTAAATCTATTTTCACCTCTAAGAATTGATAAAGTTGAAAGAATTAAAATTCCAAAAGTGGTAGTCTTTATACCACCACCAGTTGATGCCGGGCTTGCTCCTACAAACATCAAAAGCATCAGCATAAATGCAGTCGAATGATGAATATTAGCAAGATCTATTGAACTAAAACCAGCCGTTCTTGCAACAGTTGACTGGAAGAAAGCCGTTAAGATTGTATCTCCAGTTGAAAAATCTCTTATAGACTGAACATTATTATCTTCAAGAACAATAAAAACAATAGTTCCAGAAACAAGCAAAGCTAGAGAAATTGTAAGTGCAAGTTTTGAGTGAAGAGTTAGATTCTTGAAATTTTTAGATTCATATAAATCTGAAAAAACTATAAATCCAAGTCCACCTACAATAACTAAACCACTTATAGTTAGTAATACTAAAGGATCGTTGTAAAAACCTTCCATGCTATTACCGAATAAATCAAATCCAGCATTACAATAAGCACTAATAGAATGGAAAATAGAAAGCCAAATTCCTCTTAAACCAAACATAGGTACAAATCTAATAGCAAGAATCATAGCACCTATAATTTCAATTGAAAGAGAGAATATTATAATATTTTTGACAAATCTAACAACTCCAGTATAAGAGTTGAGGTTTAAAGATTCCTTTATGATCATTCTATGTCTAAGTCCAATTCTCTTTTTTAAAAACAAGAAAAAAGCACTAAACATAGACATGGTTCCAAGTCCACCTATTTGAATTAAAATAATAATGATTAGTTTTCCAAAAAAACTCCATTTCTTAGCTGTATTCACGACAATTAGGCCTGTAACACAAGTTGCAGAAGTTGCAGTAAAAAGGGCATTTTCAAATCCCAAACTTTTACCATTACTACTGGCTATATTAAGATTTAGTAGGAATGCTCCTAATAAAATAACAACAATAAAACTTGACATTATAATAAAAGCAGGCCTTTTATATATTTTATCTTTTTTCAATTTTATAACTCCTTTGTTAACTATTATAAACACAAAAAGATATAAACTCAATATTAATATTATTTTTTAAATAACAATAGTTATAATGGAAATTTTTGTATTAATTAAAAAGATGTTATAATAAAATAGATAAAGTGATATAAAGGAGAAATATGTTAAATAAAAAATCAGAACTATTATTTACAAGAAGAACTCAGCTAAGAAGATTTATACCCAAAGATTTGGATGAGTCTTACGAGTGGATGAATGATGAGAAGATTAAGAAATTTGCAAATGAATTCTATGCACAATCAAAAGAACAAGCAAATAAGAAAATAAAAGATTATATAGAAAGTGAAGACAAAAACCTTGATTACAATTGGCTAATAATTCTTAAGAAAAATGATCAAGCGATAGGAGAAGCTAAAGCAAATAATATAAATGAAGATGAAAAATCAATAGATTTATCTTTAGCTATAAATAGCAAATTCAAAAATAGGGGATATGCTACAGAAGTTATAAGTAAATTATTGGAGTTTTTCTTTACAGAAGTAGGAGCAGAGAAAGTAAGGACATACTCAGATATAGATAATGAATCATGGCAAGAAGTACTAAAAAAATTAAATTTCAGACAAATATCAAAAAAAGGTAGTACAATATATTATGAAATTACAAATATAAGCTATATGACTTTATTTAGCGTATTTGGAGAAATCTAAAAGGGAGGCACAATGAAAGATAAAATAGTTGTATTTAACTTCGGTGGTCAATATGATCAGCTCATAGTTAGACGCGTAAGAGAAAATGGAGTTTACGCAGAACTTTATAATTGTGATACAGACTTAGATACAATTGATTTTAGTGGGCTAAAAGGAATAATACTTACAGGTGGACCACAATCAGTATTTGAAGAAGATTCACTAAAAGCAGATCCAAAAATATTTGAACTTGGAGTACCAATACTTGGAATTTGCTATGGAATGCAATATATGAGCAATGAGTTTGGTGGAAAAATTGAGCATATGGATAAAGGTGAGTATGGAAAAACACATTTATTTGTAGATAAAAACTCAAAGCTTTTTAAAGGAGTTCCACAAGAGTCAACAGTATGGATGAACCATAGAGATGGAATAATAGAAAATGCCAAGGAATTCAAAAAAACAGCTTGGACACTAAATTGTCCTATAGCAGCATACGAAAATGAAGAAAAACAAATTTATGCTGTACAATTCCATCCAGAAGTTTCACATTCAGAATATGGAAATCAAATAATTAATAATTTCCTAAAAGATATCTGTCATGCAAAAATGGATTGGGAAATAAAAGATGTTGCCGATACAATGATAAAAGAAATAAAAGAAAAGTATGCTGGAGAAAAAATGATCTGTGCACTTTCTGGAGGAGTAGACTCATCAGTTGCAGCAACAATAGTAAGTAAGGCAATAGGCGATAATCTTCAATGTATATTTGTAGATCATGGATTACTTAGAAAAAATGAAGTAGAAGAAGTATTGGAAAGCTATTCAAATATAGGATTAAATGTAAAATTCATAGATGCTTCAAAGGAATTTCTTGACTTATTAAAGGGAGTTACAGAGCCAGAAGAGAAGAGAAAAATAATAGGAAATACATTTATAAAAGTATTTGAAAGAGAAGCAAAAATAATTGGTGGAGCAAAATATTTAGTACAAGGAACAATCTATCCAGATGTAATAGAATCAGGAAAAGACAAAGCTTCTGTAATAAAAAGTCATCATAATGTAGGCGGACTTCCAGAAGATATGTTATTTGAAGGAATAGTTGAGCCACTAAGAAATCTATTTAAAGATGAAGTAAGAAAGCTTGGATTATCTATAGGAATGCCAGAAAAAATGATATGGCGCCAACCATTCCCAGGACCGGGACTAGGAATAAGAGTAATCGGAGATATTACAGAAGACAAGCTTAGAATAGTAAGAGAAACAGATTATATCTTAAGAGAAGAATTTAAAAACTTTGAAATAGATAGAGATGTATGGCAATACTTTACAGTATATACCCCACTAAAAACAGTTGGAGTAAAAGGTGACGAAAGAACCTACGATAATGTAGTAGCAATAAGAGCCGTAAGCACAGTTGATGCTATGACAGTAGAAGCAGCAGACTTGCCTTATGAACTACTTACAAAACTTTCTTCAAGAATGATAAATGAAGTAGAAGGAGTAGGAAGAGTAGTCTATGATATAACAAGTAAGCCACCTGGAACAATTGAGTGGGAATAAAATTATCTAATATAGATAGAATCATATTAATTTTACGAGTACTTTGATAGTAAATTAAAAAGACAAGGAAACTTCCTTGTCTCAGACTGTAGACAAAGCAGGTAGAAAATACAAAACCTACCTGCTTTTTAA
>JAUMZM010000009.1 GCA_030528125.1 Tissierellia bacterium | reverse complement strand
TTAAAAAGCAGGTAGGTTTTGTATTTTCTACCTGCTTTGTCTACAGTCTGAGAGGTCTAAGACCTCTTTTTAATTAATAGTTGAAACGTATTATACAAAGGATTAAAGATGCTTTTTAATCTAAATAATATTATTAATAACATCCTGTAATAGTAAAATATATAGAAAGACTTAACAAAGAAGTTGAAAGACGGGAAAAAGCAATTAGAATATTTCCTAATAAAGATTTAGATATTAGATTGATAGATTCAATCATTATTGATATCAATTAAAATTAGATAACATCTTCTAAGCTATATAAAAAGGAAAGTAAATATTCTACTAGATTAATTTATACAATAGTATAGAATTTAATATATTTTATCTTTACTAAAAATTTGATTTCAACACAGAAATATATTATAATTTATTAAAGAGGTTTATAAGGATAAATTTATTTAATAAATTACAATGGAAGTGATTTCTATGAAAATTTCTATAATAAAAGTAAAAAAACCTAAAGTAGTAAAACCAACAGCAAAAGGGAAAGAAAGATTAAATTCAAAAGATTTTTAATTAGAGATGAAACATTACTCAAATCAACCTAATATCTAGATATTAGGTTGATTTACTACAAAAAAAGAGGTAAGACGTTATGCTTTATAGACCGAATGATATTGCAATAATAAATTCAAATTACTCACAAGTTAAAGATAAAAAAAGAGGAAGAGTTATATGTACCTCCAATGGAGAAATAAAAATTTTAAATTGTGATCCAAACATACTTTCATGTGTATTTAGCTATGTAGATGGAATACGAACATTTAAAGAGATTGAAAATAATTTGAGTGATAAATTTTATATAAAAGATATAAAAGAATTTTTAGATGTTCTTCTAGAAGAAGACATATTAATAAAAGTAGAAAAAAATCAAGAGGAATCAGTTAACGATAAAAAAATAGTAGTTATAGGTGATGATGCTATTTTTGAAAATATTAAGAAAAAAAATATAAGTTATATATTTTTAAAAGATTTCGTTAAAAATAATTATGTATATGACTATGATTTTGCAATATTTTCTCCATCTAAAATTTCTTATGGCGATTTAATCAGAATAAATAAACAGTTATATAATATGAAAAAACCTTTTATTCCGATATATTTTGATGGATTAAAAATTATTGCTGGACCATTTGTAATTCCTGGAGAAACAGCATGTTTAGAATGTATATTGTAGCATGAACTAAAACTCTTAAATTCAAAATTAGAATTTAATTATAAAATAGATTTAAAAGATATTATTAATTTGAACTATAGTTATGAAATAAATAATGAGCTTTCTAATGATAAAATAAATTTTATAATATCTATTGTAATTGATGACATAATAGATATGATCAAAGGGAATAATTCACAGTTTTTGGATCATAGATATTTTTATGAAAGAAGAAAATTAAAAGTTGAAACTGAAACTATTCTGCCTACAACTTATTGTAATTTTTGCCATGGAATAAATAATAAATATATAAACTTTAATCCAAAATATATGAGCATTGATTATTTATTAAATGATAATTTGAATTTAAATAATGAAAAATTTATAGATAGAGAAATAAAGTATAAGACTGGAGGATTTAGATCTTTATCTTCTGATGAAACAAAAGTAATTTTAGATAAAGAATTGGGTAAATTTGGAACAAACGTTAAGATTGAAGAAGCTATAGGAAATCCTTTTAGTGATAATAATATAATTCATTGTTTTAATTCATTTATTGAACAAACATATAATTCAAATAATAGATTCTTATTTAGGAAAAATTATGGGGCAGAAAAAGGAATTACTAGACAACAATCATATTTTTCAGCAGGATTTGAATTATTAGAGCATGCTGGATTGGAGTATTCTGGAAATATTCCTATAATATCTGCTAAATATAAAGATGTGAGAGATTATTCAATTGATTTATCAAAAATTATAAACTCAATAAGAAATAAAAATACTGAATTTGATGAATTTGATGAGGATGCGGAAATAGACTGGGTTGTTTCAAAGTCACTAATAACAAATAAAAATATATTAGTACCTGCATTTCTTGTATTTATGTATGATGTAGAATTAAAAGGGATGTTTTTCCCAATAACTTCAAGCGGAGCAGCTATTGGAATTACTTTAGAAGATGCAACTCTTCATGCTTTATTGGAAGCTGTTGAAAGAGATTCTTGGTTAATATGTCAGTCAAATCCATATATAATGCCAATTATAAACTATGATACGATTACTAATACAAAACTTAAAGAAATAATTTATAAAATAAAGGAAAAAGGATATGATATTGTAACTAGAGATTATACTACAGATTTAGGAATTCCAACTTATAGGACATGGATTTTAAATAAAAACGATTATTTAAGATATGCATATAATGGACTTGGTTGCCATGTATATGGTGAACTAGCACTAGAGAGATCTATAACTGAAGCGGTTCAAGTTGATGATTGGTCCGATACTGGAGGAGAAATAGATTCAGATATGATAACTCTAAAAGTATTAGATGAAAGTTTAACAAATATATATAATCAACATTATCTAGTAAATAAAGATATATTTGGGAAAACAAATAAAATAAATGATGTAAAAAACTTGTTTGAGGATGTTACTAGTTCATACCAATGTATTAAAAAATTATCGAAATTAATAAGCGAAAAAGTTAATGGTGATGTTTTATATGTTGATATGACTAAACATGGAATGGATGTAAAAATTGTTAGAACTATAATTACTGGTGATTTCCAACAAATGAACATACCGTTAATATCAGCTAGTGATAGAATGTTTAATTTCGGTATAAATTGTGGATATAGCAACAGAAAGACGAAATATGAAGAACTTTTTATGGGAAAGTATGCACACTAAAAAAGTAAGTTTTCAATCAGATAAAGAGAAATTTCAGTTTAAGAAAAAAAATATAAAGCTTTTGACATAGTTAAGATAATTTATGAGTTAGCACCTTTTCATTTAATATTTTTATTTATTTTAGAAATATTAGATGGTCTTATCCCTACTTCTATTATGGCTATTTCTACCGGATATTTTGTTGATACGGTTATATTAATTTATAGGGGATATAAGAGTTTTTCAAATATTTATTTAGCACTTTTTATTTTGATTGCTATTATAGGTTTTATAATTATAATTGAAAATTTATATACACTTATTCTATCAAAAATAAAATACATCATAGAAAATGCTTTATTGCCTTCTATTATTGAAATTGAAGCTAAAGTAAAATATTCTTATATAGAAAATTCTAATTATCAAGAAACAATTGGAATTGTGTCAGATGAGATGGAAGAGACTTTTATAGATTGTTTAGAGTCTTATTTAACAATTATTCGCAGTATTATTGGAATTAGCTCAATTATAATTATTTTAATAAAAAAAATTTGGTGGGTTTCGCTTTTGATTTTAATCTTTTCAATTCCACTTATTATAGTTTCTTTATGGGCTGGGAGAAAAAATTATCTTGCAAAAGTTGATACTAGAAAATATGAAATGATTTATAGCTATTATTCGGATGATATATTATGTAATAGAAATTCAGTATATGAAAAAATACTTTTCGAATATACAGACGATATAAATGATAGATACTACGAAAAGTTTGATAAATCTAGTAAAATACAACTTAAAGTTCTATTAAAAACACGTTTTTTAACGAAACTTACAAGTGTATCTTTTATGATTATAACAATGATTACATCATTAAGCTTGATAAATCCTCTTATATCTGGCAATATTACTCCAGGAGTATTTACAGGAATTGTTACAGCACTTATAGGTATGTCAAAAATTTTGGGATGGCAATTTCAAGATGCAACTAGAAATATTGGAGAAGCAAGAGAATATATGGATGGACTTACGGATATTATTTTAATGGATTCCATAAATGATGCTACTGATATTGCTAATAAATTACCAATAAATTTTAAAAAGATAGAGTTTAAAAATGTTTATTTTAAATATCCAAATAGTGAAAATAATGTATTGAATGGAGTTTCATTTACAATTGAGAATGGGAAACATTATGCATTTGTAGGTTCAAATGGTGCTGGGAAAAGTACAGTTACTAAACTTTTAACAGGTCTTTATAGTGAATATGAAGGAGAAATTTTAATTGACGGTAAAGATATAAGAAGTTTCAATCAAGCTACACTAAAATCTCTTTTTTCTGTAATTTATCAAGATTTTTCTTGCTATGAGATATCTATTAGAGATAATATTAACTTAGGTAATTTAGGAAAAAATTAAATATAGATGAAATAAAAGAGGTAGTTAATAAAGTTGGACTTTATGACTTTGTAAATAAGTTACCATCTGGTTATGATACTAATTTAGGAAAAATTTATGAACAAGGAATTGAGATTTCAGGAGGAGAATGGCAGAAAATTGCTATTGCTCGATCTATTGTAAGTAATGCTCCAGTAAAAATTTTAGATGAGCCTACATCTTCTTTAGATCCAATTTCTGAAAACAAACTATATAAACAATTTAAAGACATATCATATAAAAATACAGCTATTTTTATAAGTCATCGCTTGGGATCTACAAAATTAGCGGATGAAATTTTTGTATTTGATAAAGGTGTTATAGTTGAAAAAGGAAATCATAAAAAATTAATGAAATTAGATGGAATATACTCTAAAATGTTTTCAGAACAAAGGAAATGGTATATATGATGAAATCTAAAAAAACATACTTTTATATTATTATAAGAAATAGTATTCAGTATTTTTCAAAATCTCATTTTTGGGGTGTATTAGAGCAATCTATTGCTGTTTTTCGTGCATTTCTTGCAATGTTTGAAATTATTGCTACAAAAAAACTTTTTGATAATGTAACCAATTCAAGCAGTTTTGATCAAATTGCTTACAGTATTTTAATTTTGACTATGATTGTAATTTTAAGGCAGATAATAAATGGAATTGGACAATATCTTTTCAATAAAGTTTCTTATACGAATATGGGAAAATTCATGGTAGATTTTCAAAAAAAATTAGCTAGGTTGCCAGCAATTTATTTTGAAGATCCAAAATTTTTAGATAACTTAGAAAAGTCTAAAGAATGCCTGGAATATGAAAATCTTGGTCATTTTGCATCAATTTGTTTACAAACTATTACTTATTATTTAGTATATTTAATATTGATGTGTAAGTATTTATATAAAGTATCGCCAATTCTTATTATGGTTCTTTTTTTAGGTTTCATTCCTGCATTAATTAATCAAATTATTAGGGCAAAATATTTTGTAAATCTTGAAGAAATATTAGCTCCTGAAAGAAGACGCTGTGATTCTTATAAAAAAAGTATAGTTTATATTCATTTTTATAAGGAAACAAGAATGCTAGGTGCTTATAATTATTTCTATAATCTATTTGTTGATTCATTATTTCTACTTACAGATAAAAGATGGAAATTAGAAAAGAAATTATCTTTTTATGAAGTTCTTTTAGATATTTTAACTTTTATTGGACTAGGTATTTCTATATATATTTTATTTTTACAATTAATTTCAAGAAAAATAAGTATTGGAATGTTTGTAGCAATATTTACTTCATTGTCAGATATTTTTTCAATAATGAATGAATTAATATCTTCACATTTTGGAAATTTGAGTGAAGTTTTTGCACAAGTTTTAAATTTTTATAACATAATGGATATGAAAGAAGTGGATGTTAATAATAATTACAAGGATTTTTCTAAGGGGATCATTTTGGATAATGTTTATTTCAAATATCCTGGTACAGATAATTATGCTATTTCAAATATATCTTTACAAATTAAACCAAATGAAACGGTTGCTATTGTAGGAGAAAATGGTAGTGGAAAAACAACATTGGTTAAAATTTTAGCAGGACTTTATTTACCTACTGATGGTAGCGTAAGAATTGGAGATGACATTATTTATAATGGCTCAAATAAAATAAATTATAATAATATCTCTGCTGTATTTCAAAATTTTCAAAAATATAAATTAACACTAAAAGAAAATGTATATATAAGCGATATTAAAGATAAAGGTAATATTAGAAAAATAAAAAACTCATTAACCAAAACAGAATTTAAGAATGAAAATGCTAATCTTAATACTATTTTATCTCCAGAATTTGGAGGAATTGATTTATCATTAGGGCAACGGCAAAGACTTGCTATTGCTAGGAGTATTTTTAGAAAAAATAAATTTATAATATTAGATGAACCTACTGCTTCAATTGATCCTTTAGAGGAATCGAAGTTGTATCAACAATTTGGAGAAATTGTTAAAAATAAAAGTGCAATTATTGTAACTCATCGCTTGGGTTCTGTTAAATTTGCTGATAGAATTATTGTAATTGAAAAAGGGAAAATTATAGAAAGTGGAACTCATGATCAATTGATTGAAAAAAGAGGTAAGTATTATTCTATGTGGAAGTTACAATCGAAGTGGTATGAAAATTAAATAATTATATAAATAATATTTTAATATTTTCGAAATATGTATGAAAAATCATAAATATTATTAATCAAATTTATTTAATCTTGGATGTCAATTTGTATTTTACAATTGGCATCCATTTTCTTTTTGATTTTATTTTTTGTTTTCATATTAAAATACTATATGATTTATTTTGTAAAAATGGTAAAGTATTCTATGTGAAGGGGAGAGTTATGATAAAGAATTTAAGGTATTTTTTTGATAAGTATAAGTTTAAATATATTATAGGAGCTATTGCGATCATATTAGATTATATTTTTATGTTATATCCTGGTTATGCTCTAGGTAGGGTTATAGATCTTATAACAAATAATAATCTAACTTTTGAAAATTTAAGAATGATTACTTTTACTTTCGGTCTTGTAATAGTATTAGATTATATAGCTTGTTATGTTTGGGGATATATTTTCTTTAAGGCAAGTGATGTAATTTGCTTTATGTCAAGAGAACGTGTTGTAAATAAGATTTTAAATTCTAGTCCTTATTTTTTTGAAAAGTTTTCATCTGGAACTGTTCTAACTCGTGCAACAGATGATGTTACAAGTCTTAATAATCTTGCTGGTTTTGGAATGATGAGTTTCTTTGATTCTACTTTGTATCCTCTCTTTTATTTTATTGCTATTATTATGATTGCAGGATTTAAGTTTACTTTATTTTCTTCTTTAAGTCTTGTTATACTTTTGATATCTAGCAATATTTTAACTAAAAAGATCAATTATAAGTGGAAGAAGGCTCAAGAGTCTTATGATAAGTTAAATGAGGATGTACTAGAAACTGTAGAAGGTATAAGAGTTATAAGGGCATATAATAATCAAGGAATAAGAAGCGATAATTTTGATCAGAAAACTCAAGAGTTATATCAAAAAGATTTGGATCTTATGAAGACAAATGCTCTATTCTCGTTCTTTTCAATTATAACTAGAGCTTTGATGTATTCAGTTGCTCTTTTATATGGTGGATATATGATTATACAGGGAAATCTAACGGTTGGAGCTTTGGCTACTGTTACAGGTTACCTTAATGAATTACAATATCCAATGATGTCTATCGGGGATTTTATATCAACTCGTGCAAGTGGAATTGCAGCTGCCAAAAGACAAGATGAACTTGTAGAAGATAAGGACATAATGGTTTCTGGAAAGATTAAAGCACCATCAAAAGCTTCTATAAAATTTAATGATTTTTCTTTTAGATATCCTAAGTCTGATTATATTTTAAAGAATTTGAATTTTGAAATAAAACATGGACAAAAGATTGGAATTTTAGGCAAAACTGCAAGTGGAAAGACTACTTTAATTAAACAGTTACTAAGGTTTTATCCTATAAAAGATAATAGTATTCTTTTGGATAATAGGAATCTAAACGATTATGACATAAATTCTGTAAGAGATCTTATAGGATATGTAAGTCAAGATCACATGATTTTCTCTGAGTCGATAGAAGATAACATCAAAAGAGGTAATAGAAATGCATCAAAAGATGAAGTTATTGATTCTACCAAAAACGCAGATTTCTATAATGATATAATAGATTTTCCAGAAGGTTTTGATACTCTTACAGGAGAAAATGGAGTTTCTCTTTCTGGTGGTCAAAAGCAAAGACTCGCAATCTCAAGAGCTATTATAAAAGATCCTGATATATTAGTATTAGATGATGCTCTTTCTGCTGTAGATAGAAAGACTGAAGGAAAGATTCTTTCTAATCTAGAAAGAATAAGAGATAACAAGACTACTATAATAGTAACTCATAGAATAAGCCAAGTAATGGATGCTGATAATATAATTGTTCTAGAAGATGGGAGAATTAAAGAAATGGGAACCCATGATGAGCTTTTGGAACTTGATGGTTGGTATAGTAGAGAATTTAGAAGACAGAGGTTAGAACAATGAAAAACAAAGAGATTTTTATAAGATTTTTCAGATATTCTAAAAATTATAAGAAAGATATTTTCATAGGATTTATTCTTCTTTTGATATCTACTCTCTCGGCATTAATAGGGCCATATATCTCTGGAAAAATTATAAATGAAGTTGTAACGGATGATTTTATCTATAAAAAGCTTATCTATATGGTTTTGTTTTTTGCAATAGCTTTATTTATTCAAGCCATTTCAAATTATGTTCTTATGGTTAAGTTTGAATCAATAACTGGAAAAATTTCAAGAGATATAAGAAGAGATCTTTATACACATGTCGAAAATCTTCCTATGAAATATTATGATAATCTTCCAGCAGGCAAAGTTACAGCAAGAATAACATCTGATACAAAGCAAATGAAAGAGATGTTTTCTGCAATATTTACAAGAATGATAAGTCCTGCATTTCAAGCGGTAGGTTATATTATAGCAAGTATTCTTATCGATTGGAAAGCTATATTTATAGTATTGATACTTATGCCATTTATGTATCTTGCTTACTCTGATTTTATAAAAAAGAGTTTCTTGTTTTCTACAAAGTCAAGAGGATATATTTCTAATATGAATGCTACCATAAATGAAGACATAAAGAATATGGAAATAATACAAGCTTTTAATGATAGTAAGCATTCATTTGATGATTTTCAAGAGATTAACGAAAACAACTTTAAGTATGGAGTAAAGATGACTAAGCTTTTCGCATACAATGCTTTCAATGTGACAGGGGTCTTTACAAAAACAACTACTCTTATAATATTAGCTTATGCTGGTAGAAGATATCTTTCTGGTATTCCAATAGCTGTAGGAAGTATTTATATAGTAGTTAACTATATGACTTCATTTTTAAGAAATTTGCAACAGATAATGTTCGTGCTTTCATCAGTTCAAAGATCCTTGGGATCTGCAGTGCATCTTGCAGAATTATTTGACATAGAAGAAGAAAAAGATAGCGATGATAAGCTTTCTGAAATGAATGGTGAGATAGAATTTAAAGATGTTACATTTGCCTATGATAGAAATGATGTTTTAAAGGATATAAGTTTCAAGGTAGATAGTGGGACATCTCTTGCGTTTGTGGGACAGACCGGAAGTGGTAAGTCCACTATGATGAATCTACTTATGAGATTCTATGATTTAGAAAAAGGTAAGATAACAATTGATGGAGTTGATATATCAAGTGTAAGTAGAGGCTCTCTTAGATCATATATCTCAATAGTGCTTCAGGATGCTCAATTATTCAAAGGAACTATATTTGATAATATAGTTATGGGAAAAGATATCTCAAGAGAAAGGGCAATAGCCGCACTAAAAGATGTTGGAGGAGATATAATTCTAAATCATCACAAAGATGGAATAGATACTTTGATAAAAGATGGAGGAATAGGCTTATCACAAGGTGAAAAGCAAATAATTTCTTTTGCAAGAGCCTATGTCACAAATCCTAAGATATTAATATTAGATGAGGCAACTGCAAATATTGATACTGCAACTGAAAGCTTGATTCAAAAGGCTGTATTTCAAATGAGTAAAGATAGGACAACAATCATAATTGCTCATAGACTTTCTACGATACATTTTTGTGATCAAATAATAGTTCTTGATCATGGAAATATCATAGAACGAGGAAATCATGATAGCTTAGTTGAACAAAAAGGCGTATATTACAGTATGTATCAGAAAGAATCAAAAGGAAAATAAAATATACAACAAAAATAACCATCTTTACAAAAATAGTAAAGATGGTTATTTTAAATGTGATATAAATTTTATTTTATATAATTTGAATAAGAATCATGGATTCTTTTGTATCCTTCAGATAAAAGAATTTCTTCTACGTCTTTTTTGATTTCTTTTGTTGGAATTACTTTATAAGAATATTGCTTTATCCTTTTTTCTAAGTCGGATCTTATTATAGATATATCTGAAGTATTTAGGTCGATATTCTTATTTCTTGCAGCGTTTTTAACACTTTTTAGCACTTTATCAATGTTAAAGATATCTATTCTGCCACTTCTTTTTTTGACATATAATTTGTCATTATCTAAGAAATTTTCCAAAACCTCAAGTTTTGCTTTATCAAGTTCTTTTGAAATTTCATTTACAGATAAGTTCTTATCTTTATAATAATCTATTATAGATTTTGTAATATCTAACATAACAACCTCCATGTAGTCTTTCTATATATTTACCCATTTTTATAAAAAATAAAGGGGCATTGCAATTGCAATACTCCTTTTTAAATTATTTATCACTAAATACATTTACTTCATTATCTACATAGATACGAGAGAAAAATCCCACACCAGAACGTGAAATTCTAATAGGTTCTTCATTATCTTTAAAATAGAATTTCATTGTAGAATCGTAGTTTACATCAATTCCTGATACTTTTTCATTTAAGTAATTTTTATTAGGTGTTTTATCTTTTCTTATATCAAACATAACTTGAAGATTGCCGCAGCAACCTGCTTTTTGTGTTATGGTATCTATATAAATACTTTTTATATTCTTAGAATTTAAATATTCAATAGCTTTGTCATCTATATTAAATTTCATATTATCACTTCCCAAAAATAGTATACCGGAATAAATAAAAATATCTAATGATGGGTATATATTTATTATAATGAATAAGGAGGCATCTTATGAAAAAAATAATAAACAATCCAGAAAATGTAGTAGATGAAATGCTAAATGGACTTGTAAAAGGATACCCTAATAAAGTAAAAAGACTAGAAAATACGAATGTAATAGCAAGATATGATAAAAAAGAATCTAAAGTAGGAATTATAAGCGGTGGAGGAAGTGGTCACGAGCCAGCACATGCAGGATATGTAGGATATGGAATGTTGGATTGTGCAGTTTGTGGAGAAGTATTTACATCACCAACACCAGATCAAATCCTTGAAGCTATCAAAGAAGCTAATAGTGGAAAGGGAGTATTTATGGTAGTTAAAAACTACACTGGTGATGTATTGAACTTTGATATGGCAAAGGAGCTAGCAGAAGCTGAAGATATAGATGTAGATTATATTATAGTAAATGATGATGTTGCAGTAGAAGATTCTGAATTTACCTCAGGAAGAAGAGGAATAGCAGGAACTGTATTTTTCCATAAAGTATTAGGAGCAATGGCAGAAGAAGGAAAGAGCCTAGAAGAGATAAAGAAAGAAGCAGAAAAGTTAGTTAAAAGCATAAGATCAATGGGAATGGCAATTAAACCATGTGTACAACCACAAGTAGGCAAAGAAAGTTTCCATTTAGAAGAAAATGAAATGGAAATAGGAATTGGAATTCATGGAGAAGCAGGAATTAGAAAAGAAGAGATAAAGCCTGCGAATGAGATTACAAAAGAACTAGCAGATACGATATTAGAAGAATTCGATAATTTAGATGAAGTTTGTGTAATGGTTAATGGAATGGGCCAAACTCCACTTATGGAATTATATATTGTAAATAATTTCCTAAATGATTATCTAAAAGATAAAAACATAAAAATATACAAATCGTATGTTGGAAATTATATGACAAGTATTGATATGGCAGGATATTCAATAACAATATTTAAGGTAGAAGATCAAGAGAAGAAATATCTTGATGCTAAAGCAGATACAGTATTTTTAAAGGAGATATAATGGATATAGAAAATATAAAAAACAAAATTAATATTATGGCAGATGCCATTATAGAGAATAAAGAGTATTTATCAGATCTTGATAGCGAAATAGGCGATGGAGATCATGGCTTTAATATGGCAAAAGGATTTAGTGCAATAAAAAAAGATTTAGATTCAGATTATAAAGATCTAAAAGCTTTATTTATGAAATTATCTACAGACTTAATTTCAAAAGTTGGAGGAGCAAGTGGACCTTTGTATGGAACATTCTTTCTAAGATTTGCAGGAAATCTTGCAGGAAAAACTGAACTTACAAGAGAAGATCTCAATAAGTCTTTTAAACTAGGTGTAGATGGAGTAAAGATGAGAGGAAAAGCTAATATAGGCGATAAGACAATGGTAGATGTACTAGAGCCTGTAGCAGAAGCTTTAAATGAAGATAAAGATCTAAAAGATGTAATTAAATTAGCAGAAGAAAAGAAAGATTACACAAAAGGAATAAAGGCCAACAAAGGAAGAGCAGCCTATGTTGGAGAAAGATCAATAGGACATATTGATCCAGGAGCAGCAAGCTCATATATTCTTATAGAAAAAGCATTGGAGGAATAATGGTAAGCGTATTATTACTAAGTCATAGTTATAAGTTAGCACAAGGACTAAAGGAATTATGCGAGCAAATGGCTCCAAGCGTTAATATAGAATTTTCAGGTGGAACAGAAGATGGCGAAATAGGCTCAAATTTTGATCAAATAAGCGAAAAGATAAATAAACTTACAGAAGATAGTAATTATCTTATAGTATTTTTTGATCTAGGCTCATCCATGATGAATGCACAAATGGCAATAGAAATGCTTGATGAAGACAAAAAGAAAAGAGTAAAACTTGCAGATAGCCCAATAGTAGAAGAAGCAATTCAGACAACAGTAATGCTTGAAGGAGGAACAAGTTTTAAAGAAATGTGCGATTTTCTTGATGAAAGAAAGTTTAACAAATTATAAATAGATAAGCTTATAATATTTAACTATAATTTAAATATCAAATACAAAACCATCCAAATCTTAGATTAATTTAAGATAGGGATGGTTTTTATAAAATATAAATAAAATTTTAAATTTTATTAGTTTTTATTTATTTGTCTAATTAATTCAAATAATTCCATTGCAGCTTTTTTGGGACCGTCTTTTTCTAATCCTTTGATTCCAAGCTGTGTTTTAAGCTGGCCAACATAGACTTTCTTTTCAAAAAGATTATTAAAGTATTGGTCTATTAGCTTATCACAAAGTTCCTTTTTCTGATGAGGACCAAATGGATTTGCAAAATAAGATGTTGTAAGTCCTTTTTCACTTGTTGTTCCTTTGGCTTGTCTTTTGCCTGCGACAAAGACATCCTTAGCTTCATCTACGCTGTTAAATTTCTCTATAGAAGTCTCATTATCTTCTACTTTATCGTAGTTATTTGCATATAAGAATATATCAACCTTTTCTCCATTCATGATTTCATTATATTCACTTACAGGATTTATCAATCTTGCGTTTGTTTTATCTGGATTCATAAATATTGAACGGTCAAGTTGCTTAAAAGCATATCCTGCATCAAGGTCATCAAGCCTTACAAAAGCTCCTGTTTCTGTTCCATAAGCAATAGGCTTATCTCCTAGAGGATCCATTCTAAAATCTCCCATATCATCAAAAATTATAGTCATATCTTTTAGATTTTCTTCTGATAGTGATCTTAAAGCTTCAATGGATTCGCTCTTTCCAGCACCAGAATCTCCCATTATAACGATATTTGCCTTGTTTCCATCATTTAATTCAAGCTTTATCATAGAACCATGTATTGGAAGATTTCCTCTTTGCATTTGCTTTATATTATGAATTGTAAGTATCATTTTTTTCATATATCCAAAATAATCAAAGCTTGAATCATGACTTATAAATCCTACAATCATGTCGTTTTCTTTGTCATCATAAAATACATCTCTAGGAGATGATTCATCTTCATATCCGAAGATTATCATAAGATCTGGCTTTTTGCCGGATACATCATTTGCAGATGCCATCTCAAAAAGATTTGATAGTGATATAAGATGTGTCATAAAATCTTTATGACAGAAAACATAACATAATAAATCTCCTACAAGAATAGGATATGCGAAGAAATTATCTGGATTGATTCCTGCTCTAAGTATAGGATTTTGATTAGCTTCTTCGAAAAATCCGCTTCTAGTGTTTTTCTTAGGATATGTTATAAATGGAACCTCAAGAACTACATCAACTATAAAAGGAATTTTAGAAATTATTTTGTATTCCTCTGGTACAGGCCATATTATATCCTTTAGAACAATTCCTGCATTTGTTCCGGCTTTAACTTGTCTATGCACCTTAGGAGTAGTCATAGATATATTATCTGAAATCTTTCTATATAATGTTAGAACTAGATTATCAAAACGTGTCTTTATTTCTATAAAAGAATTTTGCTCAAGTCCGCTTTTTCCTCTACTTTGATAGATTATTGCATATCTTTCTAGATTTCTCCAATAAGTATATATATCTTCAACCATTGCTCTAAATTCTCTTTTATTTTCAAATATAAATGACATATCAGGGAAAGTTTCAGCAATTTCCTTGCTATTCATAACTGCTAGTAATTTGAAGATTTTAATTACAGCATCGGCAAGATCTTTATCATTTGATGTCTTATAGAATTCTTCTATTAACATTCTATTTTTGCTATATTTTATAGAAACTTCTTTGAAAAAATGTTCTAATACTGATCTAAATGCATCAGAGTTTAAAATTTCTCCTTCAGTAACACAATATTTTGCACTGAAGTTTATCATAGCTTTGTCATTTGAAAGTGACCAGGATTTTATCATATTAACCTCCTTATTAAATTATATTATACTAAAAATAAATTATATATGCATAAAAAGTTTGTGATTTTTGCAAAATATACAAAAAACCTGTTATCTACAAAAGATAACAGGAATTTATAAAATATTCTATTTTTCTTTGTCGATTTCTTCTCTTTCTCTTGCTTCTTGTTCAAGTGTTTTATCAGGTAATACTATATTTAAGATAAATACTGCAAGAGTTGCTATGATTACAGGTGATGATGTAAATATCATAGCAAGCTTAGGATTCATAAGAGCTGTTGCTTCTGGAACTGATGTTATTCCCATTCCAAGAGCAAGTCCCAATCCTACAATTGTTGAATTTCTCATAGATAGTTCTTGTTGACTTATAAGCTTTATACCATTCATTGTAATTTGGGCAAATACAGATATTGTAGCTCCTCCTATTACAGCTTGAGGGATACTCATCAAAAGTCCACCAAATTTTGGAATAAAACCTGCAATTAATATCATTGTAGCAGTTATTGATATTACTTTTCTTGCGGTAACTTTAGTCATAGATACTATTCCTACATTTTGTGAATAAGTAGCAGTTGGTAGAGCACCTATTAAAGCTCCTATTATAGAAGATATACCATTACATTTTATAGCTCCAGAAATCTCTTCATCAGTTGCATCTCTATCCATTCCACCAACTGTTGTAGAAGAAATATCTCCAATTGCTTGAATTGAATTTACAACATACATTATTGCCGTTGTTATAACGGCATCAGTTGGAAATTTTGGTTTAAATGGTAATATTTCTGGAAGTGTAAACCAACCTGCTGAATTTACATTTGCAAAGTCGATAAATCCTGGAACAACAGTTGCATTCATGATTAATGATACTATGTATCCAACTATAATTCCTATAAGTATAGATGCGAGTTTAACAAGTCCTTTTCCAAACATATTGCATACTAGAACTGTTGCAAGAATTATAAAAGCTACAATCCATTGATAACTTGTTCCATATAATGGATTTCCATTTCCTCCTGCCATATATCCTATTGCTACAGGATATAGAGAAAGTCCTATTGTTAAAACTACAGTACCACTTACAATTGGTGGGAAATATTTTCTTATCTTTTTAATAGAAAGTCCACATAAGAATGCTACAATACCTCCAACTAGTTGTGCACCATAGACTGCTTCATATCCGTATTGCTTACCAATTGCAAGAAGGACAGGTATGTATGCGAATGAGACCCCCATTACAACAGGAAGCTTAGCTCCTACTTTTAATACAGGATATAATTGCAAGAAAGTAGCAATTGCTGCTATAAACATTCCAGCTTGAATTACATAGATTGCTTGATCTGGAGAAACAGCAAACTCAGTTCCTGCCAGAGTATTAGTTAATAATATCGATGGTAGGGCATTACCAATTAACATTGCAAGCAAATGTTGCAAAGCTATTGGAAATGATTTCTTAAAGCTTGGTTTGCCATCAATATCAAATAAAGAAGTTGATTGTCTTTTGTTATTTTCCATTTTTCCTCCTATGACTTATAAGTTGATTTTAACATAAGATTATCAAAATTTCTACTCATTCTTAATAAAAAATTAACTTTTTAGCTTAAAATTAATAAAAAAATCTTAAAATTATTAAAAATTTATAGTTTGTATCTAAATATCAATAAATATTATTATAAAAATATAACAATAAAAATCATACTTACATAAAATATCTAATAAACTTTGATATTATATTAGAATAATTAAGATAAACGTTTTAAATATTTGAATTAGTACTGCATTGATGATAAAATATTATCAAATAGACACGAAAAGGAAAATATTTTTTTAAAATTAAGCATAATTAGATTTCTATATATTTATAAAGTTAGGAGTAACTAATGAAGATAATTTCAATTTCAGGCTCAGGTGGAAAGACTACTTTAATGAAGAAACTTGCAAAAATGTATTCTTATAAAAGAGTGCTTATTACAACAAGTACTATGATAGAAGTACCAAGTGATGTTACAGATAGAATATATACAAGTATAAATGATTTCAAAAGACACTATGTTGGCGAAAGTGGGATATATGCTATTACAAATAAAATAAAAAACAATAAATTTACTGCTTTAAAAGAAGAAGAGATCTATGATTTACAAAGATTTTTTGATTTAATCTTAATAGAAGCAGATGGTAGCAAGAAACTTCCACTAAAAGCATGGAGAAGCTTTGAACCTGTTATATATTCTAATACTTATCTTACAATAGGAGTTATGCCAATTGACTTAATAGGTAAGGATTTTGATTTGGATTTGATATTTAATAAAGATATATTCTTAGATAATTACGGACAAAGGGATAAATTTGATGTTAATTTATATGCCGATATAGTTAATGATAAGGATGGATTGTTTAAGAATGCCACCAGAAAAATACTATATATGAGTAAATCAGATCTTATCGAAGATTACAAGAGAAATGAAATCTGTAAAAAACTAAGTAGTCTAACAGGTCTAAAAGTAGTTTATGATATTAAGGATATAGACATAAATGATTGATATAGTTGCAGTTATTATGGCCTCAGGATTTTCTAGCAGAATGGGCAAAGACAAATTATTATTAAAACATAATGGAAAAGAAATCTATAAATACACTGTTGATCTTGTAGATAGCATTGATTTTTATAAAAAAATCATAGTTACAAATAACAACTATATAAAAGAATATGCAGATAGACTTGGATTTTCTATTATAGAAAATCCAAATGCCCTTAATGGACAAAGTGAGTCTATTATTCTTGGAGCATCGTGTTGTATTGAGAAACCACACATGTTTTTTGTAAGTGATATGCCATTTCTTACAAGAAATAGTGTCATAAGATTGATTGATAATTTTAATAATACAAAAATAGTTATGCCAGTAATTAATGATAGGACGAAAAATCCTGTCATATTTACAAAATCTTATAACTATAAGCTAAAAAATCTTAAGGGTGATAATGGGGGAAAAAGTGTCATTGATTATAAAGATGTTTTAAAAGTAAGATTTTATAACGAAAAAGAATTTGTTGATATAGACACAAAGGAAAATTATGAGAAATATTGTAGTTTTTAGAGGTGGCGGAGATGTGGCCACAGGAAGTATACAAAAAGTAAAAAGATCAGGATTTAATGTTTTGGTACTAGAAAGTAAGAATCCTACAGCTGTAAGAAGAACTGTATCAATATGTGAGGCAGTCTATGAGGGTTATTCAAATGTAGAAGATATAAGTGCAGTTCTTGTGAAAAATAAACAAGAAATCTATAAGGCATTTGAAGATGATAAAGTTGCCGTATTAGTTGATGAAAAAGCTAAGATACTAGATGAAATAAAACCTATTGCTCTTGTAGATGCAATAATAGCCAAAAGAAACATTGGTACGACAATTGATATGGCACCTACAGTAATTGCTCTAGGACCTGGATTTAGTGCAGGAATAGATTGTGATATAGTTATTGAGACAAATAGAGGACATAATCTTTCAAGGCTAATATTTAATGGAGAAGCTGAAAAAAACACAGGAAATCCTGGAAATATAGAAGGTTATACAACTCAAAGAGTATTGTATTCTCCAGATAAAGGCAGAATAAGAAATGTATTAAAACTTGGAGATTTTGTAGAAGAGGGACAAATAATAGCTTATGTAAATGATAAGCCTGTAAAAAGCAAACTAAAAGGAATGCTAAGAGGGCTTATAAGAGATAATAGCTTAGTTAGATTAAATATGAAAATAGGAGATGTAGATCCAAGAAGAGATAGAAGAAATCTATATACAATTTCCGATAAGGCAAGAGCCATAGGGGGAGGAACCTTGGAAGCTATATTAATAGGAGAAAGAAATGAAAAAAGTAAGAACTGAAGATTCTGTAGGAATGGTTTTATGCCATGATTTAACTCAAATAATAAAAGACGAATATAAAGGAGCTAGATTTAAAAAAGGCCACATAGTTAAAAAAGAAGATATAGACGTATTATTGTCAATGGGAAAAGAGCATTTATATGTGTGGGAAAATGATGATAGTATGGTTCATGAAAATGATGCTGCAAGGATTTTAATAGAAATAGCAAAAGGTGAAAATACTAACTATAATAATGTAGTAAGTGAGGGAAAGATTACTCTTACATCACAAATAGATGGATTATTAAAGATAGATACTGATTTATTATACAAATTAAATTCAGTTGATATGGTAATGATGGCAACGAAAAATAATAATATAGCTATCGAAAAATACTCTCCAATTCTTTCAACAAGAGTTATTCCACTTGTAGTAAAAAAAGAATTGATGGAAAAATGTAAAGATATCGCAAAAGATAAAAAGGTAGCTAAAGTTATTCCATTTAGAAAATTAAAAGCTACAATGATTGCAACAGGAGAAGAGATATTAAAAGGAAGAATAAAAGATAATTTTTCACCTGTTCTAAAGGAAAAAGTCAAAAAATTCAACACAGAAATTACAGATGTAATATATCCTGGAGATAATGTAGATATAATAAAAGAAAATATTGATAAAGCAATAGAAAATGGAGCAGACGTTGTATTTTGCACAGGAGGAATGAGTGTTGATCCAGATGATAATACACCTCTTGCAATAAGAAAATCATCAAGCAAAGTCATAACTTATGGTGCACCAGTTCTTCCAGGAGCTATGTTTATGTTAGCTTACAAAAATGACATACCTATAATAGGACTTCCAGGATGTGTTATGTATAGCAAAAAGACAGTGTTTGATTTAGTATATCCACTTATAGCAGCAGGAGAAAAACCAACAAAAGACTATATAGTAAGACTTGGAGAAGGTGGTTTGTTATAATGGCAATCGATAGATACGGAAGAAACATAGACTATTTAAGAGTATCAATTACTGATAGATGTAATCTTAATTGCAAGTATTGTATGCCAGATGGTGTATGTAAAAAATTATCTCATAATGATATATTAACTTATGAAGAAATCACAAAAATAATAAAGGCATTTGCAAAGATTGGAATTACAAAAATAAAAATCACAGGAGGAGAACCTCTTGTTAGAAAAGATAGCTATGAATTTATAAATTCACTAAAAAAAATCGATGGAATTAATGAAGTTACCATAACTACAAATGGGATATTGTTAGATCAATATATTGATGGATTTATAGAAAATGGGATAGATGGAATAAATATATCACTTGATACTTTAAATAAAGAGAAATTTAAGAAACTTACTGGAGGCAATTTAGATAAGGTAAAAAAATCAATACAAGATTTAATAGATAAAGGATATAAAAATCTAAAGATAAATTCAGTAATAATAAAAGATTTTAATGAAGACGAAATAATAGATTTGGCAAAACTTGCGAAAGATAATGATATAGCAGTTAGATTTATAGAACTTATGCCAATAGGAAATGCAAAGAAATTTGAATCTGTAAAAAGAGACTATATACTTTCTAAATTAGAAAAAGAGTTTGGTAAATATAGCATATATGATAAAAAAATTGGAAATGGCCCTGCAGATTATATAACATTTGATAACTTTAAAGGGAAAATCGGATTTATCGATGCTATTGATCATAAGTTCTGCAAAGATTGTAATAGAGTAAGACTTACATCAACTGGTAAATTAAAGTTATGCCTTCAATATGATGTAGGTATTAATCTAAAAGACTTTGCAAAAGGCGATATTACAGAAGAAGAGTTCTTAGAAAAAATAAAAAAAGCTCTAATGATTAAGCCCAAAGAAAATAGTTTTAAAGACTTAGATAATATAATTGATGAAAATACCAACACAATGAATGAGATTGGCGGTTAATATGAAAAAAGTAAAAGTAATCACTGTATCGGATTCTTCATTTGAAAACAAAAGAGAAGATTTATCTGGGAAAGTTACAAAAGACTTTTTAGAAGATGAATTTGAAGTTGGCGATATAGATATAATTCCAGATGAAAAAAATATAATAAAAGAAAAGTTATTAAAATATTCAAATGAAAATTATGACATAATTATAACTACTGGAGGGACTGGATTTTCAAAAAGAGATGTAACTCCAGAAGCAACACTTGAAGTTATAGAAAAAAGAGCTTTTGGAATAGAAATTGCAATGATGACAAGCTCTTTAAAGATTACCCCATTTGCAATGTTATCAAGAGCTATATGTGGAATAGTAAATAAAAGTTTAATTATAAATCTTCCAGGAAGTCCAAAAGCAGCTAAAGAGAACTTAGAAGTTATAAAGCCTGCCTTAGAACATGCTGTAAAGATGATTAATACCAAAAAAGGTCAGATGCATAGCTAATGAAACCTTATTTAAAAATAGCCCTTAAAGGTGAAAAAAGATTCATGGGACCTGGACCATTGGAACTTTTGAAAAATATAGAAAAAACCAGATCTGTAAAAAAAGCTGCGAAAAAAATGGAACTTAGCTATTCAAAAGCTTGGAAGATGATTAATCTTATAGAAAAAGAAATAGGATTTAGTGTAGTTTATAGGAAAAGTGGTGGAAGTTATGGTGGAGAAAGCACAATAACAGAGGATGGCAAAAGATTAATTGAGCTTTATGAAATATTTGATAGAAGAGTAAAAGAATATGCTGAAAAAGAATTTCATGAAATCTTTAAAGATTTTTGATTTATTTTTTGTTTATAACTTGTAGATTTTATGTTATGATATTGTAAGAAACTATCGATAAGATTTAAGTTTATCAATTAAAAGCAAAGGATAATATCTTTTGTTCTAGTTGCTTTATAAATCTACAAGGAGATATTATGCAAGATGAAAATAAAGAGTTTATCAAAAAAAGCGAAATAGTTGCAATAATGATTTTGCCGGTTTTTTTGTGTGTACTCGCCTTTTATAGAAATATATATCTTGGAATTGTAGCAATAGTTCTATCATTATTATTGTATTATTTTCTTTCTAAAATTGAAGGGAAATTAGAAAATAGATTTCAAAATTATGTTGAGGAATTAGAAGAAGACTTTGATACGATTACTAAGGATGTTATTTTTGAAATGCCATTTCCAATAGTTGTTTTGGAAAATCAAACAGAGATAAAATGGTATAACACAGAATTTAAAAATATATTTGAAAATGAAAAGTTAGTTGGAATGAATATCAAAAAAATCATTCCAGGCTTTAAAAACGAAAAATTTGATGATGAAAATCAAGAGGAGAAGAAATTTATAGAGTATAATGGGAAATTCTTTGAATTTTATTATAATAATGTAGTTCAAGCTGATAATAAAAAACTTACTTTTTTATATGGAATAGATAATACTCATGATGAAAATATAAAAAAGATTTTTAGAAATAGATCATTAATTGTAATGACTATATATGTAGACAATTATCAGGATTTAAGAGCTGCTATTTCTGAAGGAGATAGACCTATTGTACTTGCAGAAATTGATAAAGTCTTAAATGATGAGATCGCATCATTAGATGGAATGCTTAGAAAATACGAAAACGATAAATATATAGCAATTATCGAAAGACAAAGTTTCGAAAATATTCATGATAATAAGTTTGAAATCCTAGATAAGATAAGAGATATAGATACTAAGCAATCTATTAGGCCTACTTTATCAATAGGTGTTGGAACTACTGGAGATAATCCTTTCGAAATATATAGCAATTCTGTTATGGCGATAGATATTGCTTTAAGTAGAGGGGGAGACCAAGCTGTAGTTAAACTAGACGAAAATCTTGAGTATTTTGGTGGAAAGACCAAAGCAATAGAAAAGACAAGCAAAGTAAAATCTAGAGTAATATCTCATGCACTAAGAAAAATAATAGATAGCTCTTCAGAAGTATTTATAATGGGACACCAAAATCCAGATATGGATTCATTTGGATCATCTCTTGGAATCTATGAAGGAGTTTTAAGTAGGAACAAGAGAGCTTATATAGTATTAGATGAGGTTACTCCTGCTATAAAAAATATCTATAATGAATCAATTGAAAATTTAGAAGAATTATCCAATAATATAAAGACCGAAGAAGAATGTCTAAATATAATAAAGCCAACGTCTTTAGTAATAGTTGTTGATAATCACAGAAGAAATTCTACACAAGGACCATCTCTTCTATCAAAGACAGAACAGGTAGTAATAATAGATCATCATAGAAGAGGAGAAGATTATATAAGAGAAGCTATAATCTCATATATAGAGCCTTATGCATCAAGTGCTTCAGAACTTGTAACAGAAATTCTAAATTATTTTGGAGATGATTTTGAAGCAAGACCTACTATAGCAGAAGGACTTCTTGCAGGAATAACAGTAGATACCAAAAACTTCTATTATCAAACAGGAGTTAGAACATTTGAAGCAGCATCTTTATTAAAAAGATGGGGAGCAAATTCAATAACAATAAAAAGACTATTTAAAGATGATTTTGAAGTAGTAAAATACAAATCAGAAGTAATAACGAATTCAAAAATGTTTATGGATGATGTAGCCATAGGAAGATTTAACAGAGATATAGAAGGATCAAGTTTGATAGCAAGCCAAGCTGCAGATGATCTTTTAAATATTGAAGGAATAAAGGCATCATTTGTACTTACACTTTCATCAAATAAGGTCCATATATCAGGAAGATCTTTAGGAGAAGTATCTGTTCAACTTATACTAGAAAGAATTGGTGGAGGTGGGCATCTAACAGCTGCCGCAACTCAACTTAGTATGGATATGGAAGAAGCAGAAGAAATTTTGAAAAAGGCTATAAAAGAATATTATGAGGAGGAAATGAAAGATGAAAGCAATACTAATTAAAGATGTAAATAAAATCGGAAAAAAAGGTGAAATGGTAGAAGTAAAACAAGGATACTTCAGAAATTATCTAGAACCTCATAATCTTGCAATCGAAGCTAATAAAGCGAATGTAGAGATATGGGAAAAAGACCAAAAAGAAAAAAGAGCCAAAGAAAAAGAAGATAGAAAAAGTGCCATTGAATTAAAGGATAAGCTTGAAAATATAACATTAAAAGTAAAAGCTAAATCAGGAGAAGATGGAAAATTATTTGGTTCAATTACAAATAAAAATATCCAACAAGCACTAAAAGATGAGCATAATATAGATGTTGATAAGAAGAAAATAATAGTCTCAGATAATATTAAAGAAGTTGGAGAACAAGTAGTAGAAGTTAAAGTTTATCCTGAGATAAATGCTAGACTTAAGGTTATTGTAGAGGCAAAATAATGGTTGAATCTGATTATAAAAAACCACCTCAATCGATAGAATCTGAGATGGCTGTAATTGGGTCAGTTCTAAAGAAGAATGATGTATTAGATCAGATAATTAATATAGTAAAACCAAGAGATTTTTATGATGGAAGAAATAAGATAATTTATGATGTTTGTCTTGAAATGTATAGAAAAGATATAAAAATTGACATCAATACATTGCAAGTTAAATTATCTGATAAGAATATCTTGGATGAAATAGGAGGAATGGAATATCTAACAGAGATAAGTCTTTCCTCCTTTTATACTACAAATGTAGATCAATATGCAAAGACTATAAAAGAAAAATCTCTTTTAAGACAACTTATTTCTGCGAGTGAAGATATAATGGAAAAATCATATCTTCAAAAAGAAGACATATCAAAGATAGTTGAAAATGCAGAAAATGAGATTTTTGAAATAACTCAGCAATCCAATAACAAAGGACTTGTAAGAGTAGCAGATGTTATGCAAGAAACATTGACAAAGCTTAATGAACTTGCTAATAATCAAGGGAGAATTACTGGAGTTTCAACAGGTATAGGAACAATAGATAAAGCTCTTTCAGGATTACAATCATCAGAGCTTATACTATTAGCGGCAAGACCTGCTATGGGAAAGACTGCATTGGGTCTTAGTATTGCATGGAATGCTGCACAAATTGGAAAAAGAGTTGCGTTTTTTTCTTTAGAAATGAGTAGATACCAACTTACACAAAGACTACTAGCTATGGTATCTATGGTTGACTTAAAAAATGTAATAACAGGAAATATAGAAGATAGTAATTGGAGCTATATAATAGATGCTGCAAAAGAGATACGAAGCAAGGATTTATTCGTAGATGAAACTGCAGGAATCTCACTATCTGAGCTTAGAAGCAAAGCTAAGAGAATGAAGGCTGAGCATGGATTAGATCTTATAGTTATAGATTATCTTCAGCTTATGACAGTAGAAAATAGAACAGAAAACAGACAGCAAGAAATAGCCACAATATCTAGAGGACTAAAAGCTTTATCAAAAGAGTTAGATTGTCCTGTATTATCTTTAGCTCAGCTTTCAAGAGAAGCAGATAAAAGAAGCGATCATAAGCCGATATTATCTGATTTGAGAGAATCAGGAGCGATAGAACAAGATGCAGATGTTGTAATGTTATTATATAGAGAAGATTACTATGATGAACAAAAAGACCCTGATAGAGCTCAAGTCATTATTGCAAAACACAGAAATGGCCCTACAGGAATGATAAAGTTATTTTTTGATAAGAGAATAACAACATTTAGAGATCTTACAAATGAAGAAGAACAACAATAATTATATAGCAGAAACAAAAAGAATTTATATTAAAAATATAGAGTTTTCAGATGCTCTTAAATTTAGTGAATGGGGAAATTTTGAAACTCCTCTTTTGAAAGGCTATAATTACGGAAATTTTACAAGTTTTGATGCTAGAATTTGGATAAATTCAGTAAATGCACTTAGGAAAAAGTATTTTGCAGTTTATGAAAAAAAAGAAGATAAATTCATAGGATTTATAGGAATAAAAGGAATAAAAGTTTTTAAAAAGACAAGCAAATTAGGAATAGTATTTTCTCCACAATATGTTGGCAAAGGATATGGATATGAAGCTATGAAAGCTTTCTTAAACTATTATTTTAATGAGCTTGGATTTGTTGAAATGACACTTGATGTTAATACATTTAATCAAAGAGCACTTAATCTTTATAAGAAACTTGGATTTGAAATAGTTGGCGAAGATATAGAAGTTTTTGAAAATCAAAATATAGAATTAGATCCATCGAATTTTGAAGAAATCAATTCTGTAATTTATTCAAAAATTTATAAAATGGTATTGAAAAGAGAGGATAAAATTGAAAGTTAAAATTGAAAAGATGAAACTTGATATGGGTTCTACTCCAATTGAAAATATGTTTATAAATAGTTTTATGAGACTTCTTGATGAATTAAGCCTAAAAGTTTTTTTGTTGATGGTAAAAAAAGCAAATGACACAGAAGATATTGATTTGTATCAGATGGCAGGCTTTTTCAATGTTGATAAAAAATCAATAGAAGAAGCTATTGAAACTCTTAGAAATTATAATCTTATAAGTATAAAGAAATATAATTATGGAAATGAGTTTTATGAGATAAATTCCCTAAGACAAGCGTATTTTGGTGGAGAGACTAATGAAACTGAAGAGACTAATAATAAAGATATAATAGATAGATCAATGTCTATGTTCAATAACATAGAAGATATTATAAAAAGAAGTCTAACTCCAGCAGAGATAACTAGAATAAATGAGACAATGGATGATATTAACATTGCTCCAGAACTAATAACAGAAGCTTTTAAACAGGCAAAAGAAAAAAAGGGCAATGTAGATCCAAAGTACGCATTAGCTTTTGCTGTAAGCTGGAGAGATAAGGGAATACATAGCCTAAAAGAACTTAAAGAATATGAATTAAGTGATAATTCTTATTCTAAGTCTCCTAAAAAATATACTAAAAAGAAAACATCCACAACAAAAACAAATGATGAAAGTGGAGATTCCATAACAGAGAGATTTAGAAAGCAAAGAGCGGAAAGACGAAAAAAGCAAGGTGATCTTAATTGAGTGTTTATGAAAAAGCAAAAGAAGCTTTTGATAATAGAAAATTAAATATCGAAAGGGAAAATCTGCAAAGAAAAGAAAAAATTTATAGACAGATTCCTGAAATAAGAATAATTGATCAGAAAATAAAAAACATAGGATTTGATGCAGTAAACAAAGTTTTTGATAATATCGATACAAGTAAAGATGAAGAAAAAATAAATGTTCTTATAAAAAGAAAAGAAGAATATCTAGTAACAAATGGATATCCTAAGGATTATCTTAAGAAAAGATATTATCATAATCTTTGTAAAGACACAGGTTATGTAAATGGGAAAATTTGCTCTTGTTTAAATCAACTTATAATAGAAGAAAGATATAACATGAGTAATTTGAAAAATGTTCTTAGAAGAGAAAATTTCAATACTTTTAACAAAAATCTCTATTCTAAAAACAGATATAAAAACTATGATGAATCACCTTATGATAATATAAGTGACATTCTAATTGAAGCAAAAGAATATATATCTCATTTTTCTAAAGTTTCTAATGGAAATATTTATATTTTTGGAGATGTTGGAAGAGGAAAGACATTTTTAATTAATTCAATTGCAAAAGAACTTATGGATTCTAATTACTCTGTGATTTATTGGACTGCTCCAAAGCTATTTTCTTTTATGCAAGATTATTATTATTCTTTTGCAGAAGGCAAAGAAAAGCTAAAAGAAAAATATGATTCTTTATTTAAAACAGATTTATTGATAGTAGATGATCTTGGAGCAGAGAATATAAGAGGAGATTTGGATATTTCTAATTTCTTTGAGATAATAAATGATAGAATGATAAATGGCAAAGCTATGATATTTTCTTCAAATCACAACTTAGATGAGTTTCGTGAAATATATGGAGATAGAATTTTATCAAGGCTTCTTGGTACATTTAAGCTTTGGGAAATATATGGAGAGGATTTGAGATTAAAATGATAAGTGTAGACAAAGATACAATGCAACAAATTGATAATTACGCTATAAAAGTTTTAGAAATTCCATCAATAGTACTTGTAGAACATGCGGCTATGGCTGTTATAAAAAACTTGAATTTAAAACAAAGACAGACATTTGCTATAATTGTAGGAGTTGGAAATAACGGAGCAGATGGACTTGCTATTGCAAGAAATCTTTTATCCAAAGGAAAAGATGTAGATATCTATATTCTATCTGATATAGATAAGGCAAGCGAAGAATTTAAGATAGAATACAACATAGTATCCAAATTAACAGATCAAATTTATAATATAAAATCAATTTCAGATATGGAATTTATGGATAAAAATATCGATAGAGTAAATACCATAATAGATGGAATGTTTGGAACTGGATTAAATAGAGAAGTTAAGGGAGTCTACTCCTACGTAATTGATCTTATAAATGAAAAAAGAATCTATAAAGTGTCTATAGATATTCCATCTGGAATGGATGCAACTACTGGAAAGAAATTAGGATATATGGTAGATAGTGATCTTGTTGTATGTATGCAATTATTAAAGGTGGGACTTACCAAAAACAACTTATTTCAAGGTAAGGTTGTAGTTGAAGATATAAGTATTCCAGATAAAGCAATAGAGAAGTTTGTGTAGTTGAATTTATTTTAATTTATGGTAAAATTTAATTAATTGGATATAAGCTATGATAAGAAGTAGTAGTTATGAAAGATTTACAGAGAGGAGATGGCTGGTGAAAATCTCTAATTGGAAGTAATGAATCCGTCTTTGAGCTTTTCTTTAAAAAGTGAGCAATGCTAAATTGGGTGGCACCGCGAGACTCTCGTCCCTTTGTGGATGGGAGATTTTTTAATTTTAGGAGGAATTATGTTAGATATAAAATTTGTAAGAGAAAACCCTGAAGCGGTTAAAGAGAATATCAAAAAGAAATTTCAAGATGAAAAATTGCCTTTAGTAGATGAAGTAATAGAAATCGATGAAAAATTAAGAAATGCAAAAACTGAAGGAGATAATTTAAGAGCAAAAAGAAATAAAGCAAGTAAGCAAATAGGAGCTCTAATCGGTCAAGGCAAGAAAGATGAAGCAGAAGATGCTAAGAAAGAAGTAGGAAATATAAATAATAGAATTGTAGATCTAGAGGAAGAGACAAGAAAGTTAGAAGATGAGCTTAAAGAAAGAATGCAAATAATTCCTCAAATGATTGATCCTTCAGTTCCAATAGGAAAAGATGATAGTGAGAATGTTGAAGTTGAAAAATTTGGAGAAAACAAAGTTCCAGATTATGAAATCCCTTATCATGTAGATATTATGGAATCCTTTAATGGAATTGATTTGGATAGTTCTAGAAATACATCGGGAACAGGATTTTATTATCTTAAAGGAGATATAGCTAGACTTCATTCATCAATTCTATCTTATGCGAGAGATTTTATGATAAACAAAGGATATGAATATTATATTCCACCATTTATGATAAGATCTGATGTAGTTAATGGTGTAATGAGTTTTTCTGAAATGGGAAATATGATGTATAAGATAGAAGGTGAAGATTTATATCTTATAGGAACAAGTGAACATTCAATGATTGGTAAGTTTATAGATACAATTACAGATGAAGATCAAATACCATTAAAAATGACTTCATATTCACCATGTTTTAGAAAAGAAGTTGGAGCTCATGGTATTGAGGAAAGAGGAGTTTATAGAATACATCAATTCGAAAAACAAGAGATGGTTATAATTTGTAAACCAGAAGATTCTATGAAATTCTATGACGAGTTATGGAAAAATACAGTAGAATTCTTTAGATCACTTGAAATTCCTGTAAGAACATTGGAATGTTGCTCAGGAGATCTTGCAGACTTAAAAGTAAAATCAGTAGATGTCGAAGCATGGTCACCAAGACAGAAAAAATACTTTGAGGTAGGTTCATGTTCTAACCTTGGCGATGCTCAAGCAAGAAGACTTAAGATAAGATTAAGAGGAGATAAAGGAACTTATTTAGCTCATACTTTAAATAATACAGTAGTAGCACCTCCAAGAATGTTAATAGCATTTTTAGAAAATTTACTACAAGAAGATGGATCAGTTAAAATACCTAAGCCACTTCAAATGTATATGGGCGGGGCTAGCAGAATATATCCTAAAAATAAATAATTTTAATTAATTAAAACTGATTTCTAAAAGTTGGGTTAAAATCTACTGATGAGATCAGTTTTTACGTGCAAAATAATAAATATTTGATATAATAGGTTAGTACGATTAAATAAAGGAGCAATGTATATGAAAGATTATGATGTTATTATAGTAGGAGCAGGAGCTGGAGGCTCATTTGCAGCTTATGAATTTACAAAGTTACATACAGATAAAAAAGTTTTGATAATAGATGCTGGAAGAAAAGTTGAAAATAGAGTATGCCCTATAACTGAAGGAAAAGTAGATCATTGTATAAATTGCAAACCTTGCAATATAATGTATGGATTTGGTGGAGCAGGAACTCTATCAGATGGAAAATATAATATTACAACTAATTTTGGAGGAGATCTTCATCAGATTGTAGGAATTGATAAGGCCATGGATTTGATGGAATATGTTGATTCTGTTTTAAATGAATTTGATGGAGGAAATAGTAAGTTATATTCAACAGATAATACAGATCTTAAGACAATATGCTTAAAAAACAATCTTCATCTTTTAAGTGCTAAGGTAAGACATTTTGGTACTGAAAGAAATAGAAGAATTTTACAGAAAATATATGATTATGTAAAAGATACAATTGATTTTAAATTTAATACAGTAGTTGAAAAAGTTGATTATAAAGATGATTTATATACAATAACTACCAATAAAGGAGAATCTTTTACTTGCAAAGATTTGGTTCTTGCATCTGGAAGAAGTGGTTCAAAATGGATTTCTGAAATCTGCGATAATTTTGGAGTAGAACAAAGGAAAAACAGAGTTGATATTGGAGTAAGAGTAGAAGTACCTGCAGAAGTTTTTAAGCATATAACAGATCAAGTTTATGAATCAAAAATTGTATATCAGACAAGCCAATATTCAGATCTTGTAAGAACTTTCTGTATGAATCCTTATGGTGAGGTTGTAACAGAAAATACAAATGGAATAATAACAGTAAATGGTCACTCTTATGCTGATCCTAGCTTACAAACCCAAAACACAAACTTTGCTCTTTTAGTATCAAATAGATTCACAGAGCCTTTTAAGGATTCAAATGAATATGGAGAATCAATAGCAAGACTTTCAAATATGCTAGGAGGAGGAGTATTGCTTCAAAGATTTGGAGATCTTATAAAAGGAAGAAGATCTTCTGAAAGAAGAATGAAAAAGTGCTTTACAGTTCCAACTCTTAATGCAACACCTGGTGATTTATCACTTGTTATGCCAAAAAGACAGATGGATGATATCATAGAGATGATCTATGCATTAGATAAGATTGCACCAGGAATGGCAAATGAAGATACTCTATTATATGGAGTAGAAGTCAAATTCTACAATTCAGATGTAAAAGTTGATTCTAGTTTTGAAACAAAACAAAAAGGTCTATATGCAATAGGAGATGGAAGTGGAGTAACACATTCATTATCACAAGCATCTGCATCAGGTGTAGAAATTGCAAGAATCTTATCAGATAAATAAAAATATTTAATAAGCCTTGATGAAAATCACAGGGCTTATTTTTTCTTTCAAACAATAACTATGTTATAATTATATCAAAGGTGACAAAAACACTTGACTACAGTAGGTGAATTGTTGTAATTATTTTAGTAATTATCGTGATTTGTTATAAGAATTATTAATAAATCAAAAATTTTATCAAAAAGGAAACTTATGCCACAAAATTATAAATTTTCAGATAGCGAATTATTATATCTTTTGACAACAAATGACAAAAAAGAAATAGATAATCTTTATAAAAGAGCAAGAGATCTAACTAAGAAAGTCTATTCAAATAAAATTTACATAAGAGGATTAATTGAAATATCAAATTATTGCAAGCAAGGTTGTTTTTATTGTGGAATAAATAGAGATAATAGATCAATAAAAAGGTTTAGACTTACAAAAGATCAAATTCTAAGACAAGCAGATTTTGGATATAGTGTAGGATTTAGGACTGTTGTTTTGCAAGGAGGAGAAGATCCTCTTCTTGGAGATGATTTTTTTGCGGAAATAATATCAAAGATAAAAGACAAATACAAAGATATGAGAATAACACTTTCAATAGGTGTAAGAGAGCATGAATCATACGATAGATTAAGAAAAGCTGGAGCTGATAGATTTCTTCTAAGACATGAATCAGCTAATGAAGAAGTATTTAATAAAATTCATCCTAAAGATCAAAATTTATCCTCTAGAATAGAAGCTTTAAAATATATGAAAAGCTTAGGCTATCAAATAGGTACAGGCTTTATGGTTGAAGCTCCATATACTTGTACTAAAACTCATATAGAAGATATAAAACTTATAAGAGATATTAGACCTCAAATGATAGGAATAGGTCCTTTTATTTCTCATAAGGATACAAAATTTAGAAATTTCAAAAATGGAACTTCAAATCTTACTACAAGACTTATTTCGATATTAAGAATAGAAAATCCAAATGCTCTAATTCCATCTACAACAGCACTTAATACCATTGATGAAAATGGGAGAATAAAAGGTATTTTGTCAGGCGCTAATGTCATAATGCCAAATTTGAGCCCTTCTTTTGCAAAAGACAATTACACACTTTATGATAATAAGAAAGTAACAGGACTTGAAAGCGCCTTTGGACTAAAAAAATTAGATGATCTTTTAAAGGAATACGGCTATGAAATAGCCATAGATCCTGGAGATTACAAAGGAGAATAAGATAATGAAATATGATGTAAAATCAGAAAACGCCGAAGAATTTATTAATCATGAAGAAATTCTTAGAACGATAGAATTCGGAAAAGAAAATGCACATAATAGAGATATGATAGAAGAAATCTTAGAAAAAGCAAAAGATGCAAAAGGTTTAACACACAAAGAAGCTTTTGTTCTTTTATCATGTGAAGAAGAAGATCTAAATGAAAAAATGTTTAATCTTGCAAAAGAATTAAAACTTAGATTCTATGGAAATAGAATAGTATTATTTGCACCACTTTATCTATCAAATTATTGTGTAAATGGATGTGTATACTGTCCATATCATGCAAAAAACAAACAAATTCCAAGAAAAAAATTGACACAAGAAGAAATCAAAAAAGAAGTAATTGCTCTTCAAGATATGGGACATAAAAGGCTTGCACTAGAAACAGGAGAGGATCCTATAAATAATCCTATAGAATATGTACTTGAATCCATAAAGACAATATATTCAATTCATCACAAAAATGGAGATATAAGAAGAGTAAATGTAAATATAGCAGCTACAACAATAGAAAATTACAGAAAATTAAAAGAAGTAGGTATAGGGACATATATTTTATTCCAAGAAACATATAATAAAAAAGACTATGAGAGATTACATCCAACAGGACCAAAACATGATTATAGATATCATACAGAAGCTATGGATCGCGCTCAACTTGGTGGGATTGATGATGTTGGATGTGGAGTATTATTTGGACTTGAAAATTACAAATATGATTTCATAGGATTATTGATGCATGCAGAACATCTCGAAGCAAGATTTGGAGTAGGACCACACACAATATCTGTTCCAAGAATTAGACCTGCAGATGATATAGATCCTAATGATTTTGACAATTCAATAAATGATGATATATTTGCAAAAATCGTCGCATGTATAAGAATAGCAGTTCCTTATACAGGAATGATAATTTCAACAAGAGAAAGTAAGAAGACAAGACAAAGAGTTCTAGAATTAGGAATAAGTCAAATATCTGGTGGAAGTAAGACATCAGTTGGCGGATATGATGAAGATCTAGAAGAAGACAATGGAGGAGAACAATTCGATCTAGCTGATACAAGAACTTTAGATGAAATAGTAGATTGGTTGATTTCTATGGGCCATATACCATCATTTTGTACAGCTTGCTATAGAAAAGGAAGAACCGGAGATAGATTTATGTCTCTTGTAAAAAAAGGTGAGATAGGAAATATATGCTCACCGAATGCAATGATGACATTACAAGAATACTTATGCGACTATGCGTCAGATAAGACAAGAGAAGATGGAGAAAAATTAATTCAAAAGATGATTCCAACAATTAAAAACGAAACAATAAGAGAAAAGACAAGAGGTTGGTTAGAAGATATCAAACAAGGAAAGAGAGATATAAGAATATGATGACACAAAGATCTCTTAGATATCACATAGGAATCTTTGGAAAAATAAATAGTGGTAAATCTTCTTTTCTAAATTCTATTACAGATCAAGATGTATCCATAGTTTCAAGTACTAAAGGAACAACGACAGATCCAGTATATAAGCCAATGGAAATTCATAATGTAGGACCTGTTGTTTTTATAGATACGGCAGGAATTGATGATTATGGAGAGCTTGGAGAAATTAGAAACAAAAAAAGCAATAGTGTAATTGATAAATGCGATGGTTTTATCTATCTTCTATCTAATGGAGATGATTTGAAATTTCTAAAAAAATTAGAAGATACGAAAAAACCTATTATAAAAGTCTTATCAAAATCAGATACAAAATATTATTCTAAATTAGAAGAAGAATTTAAAGAAATAGATTATGTAAGCTATTCTTCAAACAAAAAAGACGATAAAGATAAGATAATAAAGATAATTGAAAAAACTTTCTCTAATTCTAACGAAATTACTATAACAGGAGATTTAGTTAAAGAAAATAGCACTGTTATACTTGTAATGCCTCAAGATAAAGAAGCGCCTAAGGGAAGATTGATAACTCCACAAGTTCAAACTATAAGAGAAATTCTCGATAAGAGAGCAAGAGCAATCTGTGTAAATCCTAGTGAGCTTAAAGATACTATAGATATGTTAAAAGATCATATCGATCTTATAATAACTGATAGTTCCGTCTTTAAAGAAGTATATGATATAAAGCCAGAATGTATAAAGATGACAAGTTTTTCTGTTCTTTTTTCAAAATTTAAGGGAGACATAGATTATTTCTTAGAGTCTGTAAAAAGACTTGACACAAAGATAGATAAAATACTTATATCAGAAGCTTGTAGTCACCCTCCAATTGATGAAGATATAGGAAGAGTTAAAATTCCAAGACTTATAAGAAAATTCCATCCTGAAGCAGAATTTTTCTTTCAAAGAGGGGAAGACTTTTCTAATATTGAAGATTATGATCTTATAATATCATGTGGAGCTTGTATGTTTAATAGAACATATATGCTAAATAGAGTCAAAAAGGCAAAGGAAAAAAATATACCTATGACAAATTATGGAATAACTATTGCATATCTTAAGGGAATACTTGATAAGATTACAATATGAAAAACTGACCTTACTTTTAGCATAATTGCTTTAAGTTAAGGTCAGTTTATTTTAAAAAATAAAAACGCAGATAAAAATCTGCGTTATAGTTTAAATTAAGCTAATTCTAGGCTACCTTCCCAAAGTCCATGGATATTGCAATAGCTTAAAGCATAAAGCATACCTTTTGTTTCTGTCTTTAAAACTCCCTTTGCAACAGGTTCTGTGAATACATCAGTTTCTCCATGAGCACTGAAATTATAGTTTGCAATTTCTATTGGAAGTTTTGCTCCTTCTGGAATGAAGAAAACTTTGATCCAAGCAATATGATGTTCTAATGTATTAGGATGAGTGATTTCTTTTCCTACAACAGCTGTTATTTCATATTTGTTGTCTTCAAGTTTTTTAACCTCAAGTTCTGGTACGTGTTTTTCATTTTTCCAATCTCCTGATTGAACAGTTTCTGTTAATTTCATTGTAACCTCCTAGATTTTTTAATCCTATTACATTATAATATTACCCGCAAATGTAAAATCTAAACATTAAAATTAAAAAATTATCAATTTATAGTAAAATAGTATACAATAAGAGAGGTGTTATGTATAAAATAATTATTAGATCAAGCTTTGGAGTAGAAGCCTTGATAAAAAGACAATTGAATTATATGGGCTATGAAGATCTTGAAGTTTCAGACGGACAAATAGTTTTATATGGTAATAGCTATGATATTGCTAACTTAAATATAAATCTTCATTGTGCAGATAGAGTATATATCTCGTTAAATGAATTTAAAGCTAGAAGCTTTGAAGAACTTTTTGAAAATATAAACAAAATGGATTGGTTTGAATATATTTCAAAAGATGGAAATTTCATAGTAAATGCGAAAAGCTACAAATCAAAACTATTTTCTCTAAGAAATATACAGTCTATTTCTGAAAAAGCTATCATAGAAAGTTTAAAGAGAAAGTATAATATGAATGTGTTTAAAAAGACAGAAGAAAGATACAATATAGAAATATCTATTGTAAAAGATATGGTATCTATAAACTTGGATACATCAGGGGATTCTCTACACAAAAGAGGATATAGAAAAGGAAGTGTTAAGGCTCCTATAAGAGAAAATCTTGCAAGTGCCCTTGTGGATTTATCCTTTTATAATAAAGATAGATTCCTATTAGATCCTTTCTGTGGATCAGGGACAATTCTTATAGAAGCTGCAAGAAGAGAAAGAAATATTGCTCCTGGAATTGATAGAGATTTCGATTTTACTAAATTTATATTCTATGACAAAAAAATATATGATAAAGTTAAAAGAGAAGCCCTTTCAAAAATTAATTACGATATAAAATTAAATATTCTAGGTTCTGATATAAGTGGAAGAGCAATAGAACTTGCAAAGAATAATGCAATAAATGCAGGAGTAGGAGAGGATATATCATTTATAACAAGAGATGTTAAAAATATCGCTGTAAAAGATGATTATGGAGTTCTAATAACTAATCCTCCTTATGGAAACAGACTTTCTAATGTAGACTTGAACAAAATATATAGAGATTTTAATAACAAATTCAAAAAAATTGAAACTTGGAGTTTCTATGTAATAACTAGTGATAAGAAATTTGATAAATATTTTGATCATAAACTATCAAGGAAAAGAAAGCTTTATAATGGTAATATAGAGACAACTTACTACCAGTACTATGGTAAAAAACCATTATAATATGTTTTATATTCTATTTTTCGATAATAACATGACAAAATCAACATTTAGTTGTATCATAATTAATGATGACCGAAAGGGGTGTTTATTATAGAAAACGAAGTAAAAAATCAAAATGAAACAAAAAAATCCAAAAAATGGATTTGGATTTTGGGAATAATAGTAACAATTTATTTAGTAGGAGTTTTAGTATTCTCATTTTTGACAATGCCAAATACCTATATTAATAAAGTTGATAGATCTTTAATCAAAAAAAGTGAAGCACTTGGAGGACAAAGAGATAACTTTGAAGTCGTTCTAAAAGGAAGAGACAATAGAAATATGAAAGTAAGTGCTGATCAAATTGAATATAAAGAAAATGTTCCTAACGGAGCATCAATTGATCAAAATCCATTTGTTTGGCCAATGTCATTTTTTAGAGATAGCGATTATGCCATAGATTATGATATAACATATAGTAAGGAAAAATTAGAAAGTGCAATTAATGACTCTGAACTTTTAAAAAATGTAGTAGAGCCAGAAAATGCATATATAGTATATAAAGACAGTGGATTTGAAATTGAAAAAGAAGTAATGGGAAATAAGCTTGATACTGAAAAATTAGCAAATACCATTATAAATTCTTTAGAGCTTAGAAAAAATGAGATAGAACTTAAGGATGAATATATAAATCCTGAGATAAAATCTGATGATAAAACTCTAAATCAAAATCTAAAAAATGCCAAAGAAGTAGAAGACTTAGATATAACATATAATTTCCCACAAAAAACTTATGAGTTAAAAGGAAAAGATCTAGTCGACTTATTCGACATGGATAATGGTCAGTTTAAGTTAAATTATGATAGAGTCTATGAATATTTTAGACAAATGGCAATAGATACTGATACCTACGGAACAACAAGAACATTCAATGCAACAGGAATTGGAGAAATACAAGTAAATCCTGGAATATATGGTTATCAAATGGATGTTGAAGGTACAGCAGATGAATTTTATAATGTAGTTGATAATAAACAAAGCGGAGAACAAGAACCAGTATACCTTCAAGAAGGATATACAAGAGATGAAAATGGAAGTGACATAGGAAATACCTATGTAGAAATTGACCTTTCAAGACAGACAATGTGGACATACATTGATGGAGAACTTATAAACGAAACACCAATCGTAACTGGAAATGCAGGAATGGATTCTGCAACCAATAAAGGTGTAGGAAAGATAATTTCAAAAGAAACAAATAAAGTCTTAAATGGTGAAGACTATGACGGAAGTGAATATAATACTCCAGTATCTTATTGGATGCCAATAGGCTGGGACGGAGAAGGAATTCACGATTCTCGTTGGAGAAGTGCTTATGGAGGAGGAATATATCTATCAAACGGAAGTCATGGATGTATAAATACTCCACCGGCAAATGCTGAGGTTATATTTAACAACATACCTTATGGTGCACCAGTTGTAGTATATGAAAGTAGTACAGACTATTCTCCTCAAATGGCATATTAATTATTCCATTTAAAAAAGATAATTTCAAAGTTAGGATTAAGCTAGAAAGTTCAAAGTTAAAAAACAATGAGCTTTATATAGTTTAATTACAGACAAATTTAATTTTTAGTTATAATAATAGTATTTTTTAATTTCAATCTGTGAAAAGAGGTAAAATGAAGAATTTGATAAAAATTGAAAATTTAAGCTATAGTTATGAGAATATATCCGATGATGGGAATGTTACTTATACAAATGCTTTAAATAATATCAATATGGAAATAAATGAGGGCGAATTTGTAGCAATCTTAGGACATAATGGTTCAGGCAAATCGACACTTGCAAAATTATTAAATGCCCAAATTCTTCCAACCAAAGGTGATATTTATTACGAAGATATGAATACAAAAGATGAAGATAATATATGGCAGATAAGAGAATTATCTTCCATGGTTTTCCAAAACCCAGATAACCAAATGGTAGCAACAACTGTCGAAGAAGATGTTGCTTTTGGACCAGAAAATCTTCAAGTAGAAAACCCAGAATTAAGAGAAAGGGTTGATAGAGCATTAGAACTTGTATCTATGAGTGAATTTAAGAAAAAAGCTCCTTATGAGTTATCAGGTGGGCAAAAACAAAGAGTATCAATAGCAGGAGTTATTGCTATGATGAGTAAGTGTATTGTTCTAGATGAACCTACTGCAATGCTTGATCCTACTGGGAGAAAAGATGTTGTAGGAATTGTAAATACTTTAAATAAACAATACAAAAAGACAATAGTCTATATAACTCATTATATGGAAGAAGCCGTAAATGCTGATAGAATCATAGTAATGAACAAAGGAGAAATTGCTATGACAGGCACTCCTAGAGAAATTTTTGGAAATGTAGAAAAGATGAAAAAGCTAGGACTTGATGTTCCACAAGTCACAGATCTTTATTATGAGCTTTCAAAAGAAGGTATACAAATTGACAAAGTACCTTTGACAATAGATGAAATGATGGATGCAATATGAAAATAGAATTAAAAAACGTAAGCTATTTATATAATAAAGGACTTCCAACGGAAGTTAAAGCATTAGAAAATGTCTCATTAGAAATACAAACACATGAATTTATAGGACTTATAGGACATACAGGAAGTGGTAAATCAACTCTTGTACAATTATTAAATGGACTTTTGATACCAACTGAAGGTGATGTAATAATTGATGGAGTTAATTCAAAAATAAAAGAAAAAAGAAGAGATCTAAGATTTAAGGTAGGTCTTGTATTTCAATATCCAGAAAACCAGCTTTTTGAAGAAACAATAGCAAAAGATGTAGCCTTTGGTCCAAAAAATATGGGACTTTCTGAAGATGAAATTGAAAAAAGAGTAAAAGAGAGCATGGAAATGGTTGGTCTTAATTATGAAAAATACAAAGATAAGTCGCCATTTGAATTATCAGGAGGCCAGCAAAGAAGAGTTGCTGTTGCGGGAATTATATCAATGAGACCCAAAGTTCTAGTTCTTGATGAATTGACAGCAGGACTTGATCCTAGAGGAAGAGAGGAAATATTTAACCATATTATAAATCTTTACAATAATGATCCAGAACTTAGCATAGTACTTGTAAGTCATTCTATGGAAGATGTTGCAAAATATGTAAAAAGAGTAATTGTAATGGATAATTCAAGAGTTTTTAGTGATATGGGTACTTATGATACATTTTCAAAAAAAGATCTTGAGTCAATAGGACTTGATATCCCACAAATTACAAAATTTATGAAAAAATACAAAAAAGCAGGACATGATGTAAGAGATGATATATATACAGTTAAAGATGCAAAAGAAGAACTATTAAAATACTTTGGAGGCAAAAATGAGTAATATATCAATAGGACAATACATACCATTTGATACTCCAGTTCACAGATTAGATCCTAGAGTAAAAATAATTCTTACGATATTTTTTATGGTTATGATATTTTTTGTGAAAAATTTTCTTGTATATATTCCAGTCTTTTTATTTGTTGCATTTACAATATATATCGCGAAGATTCCTGTAAAAAGTTTAATAAGAGGTCTAAAGCCACTTATGATTCTTCTTATAATAACTGCTATAATAAATGTTATTACAACACCTGGAGAAGAGTTGTTTCATATATGGAAGATATCTGTTACAAAAGAAGGATTATATAAATCTGTTTTTATGATATTAAGGCTTGTATTTATAGTTATATCAACATCTGTTTTGACATATACAACAAGCCCCATGAGACTTACAGACGGATTAGAAAAGTTATTTTCTCCATTATCTAAGGTAGGATTTCCAGCAGCAGAACTTGCTATGATGATAAGTATTGCACTTAGATTTATTCCAACACTTTTTAAGGAAAGTGAAAAAATAAGAATGGCTCAAATGGCAAGAGGAGCTAATTTTGAATCTGGAAATTTAATGACAAGAGCGAAAAATATGATACCACTTCTTGTTCCATTATTTATAAATTCCTTTAAAAGAGCAGATGAATTGTCAACTGCAATGGAAGCTAGACTTTATAGAGGTGGACGATATAGAACAAGACTTAATGAACTTAAAATGACAAAATCTGATGTTGTAGTTTTTGTAGTAGTAGCAGTATTTTTTAGCATAATAATTTGGATAAAATATATATGAGTTTTAAAAATATTAAGCTTGTTGTAGAATACGATGGAACAAATTTTTCCGGATTTCAAATTCAAGAAGGAGAAAGAACCGTTCAACAAGAACTTACCAAGGCTATAATTGAAGTTACTGGAGAAGATATAAGACTAATAAGCGCAGGAAGAACAGATAGTGGAGTACATGCTTATGGTCAGATTGTAAATTTTCTTACAACGACAAAAATAAATCCAAATAAATTTCATTACCATCTTTTAAAATATCTTCCAGAAGATATAAAGGTAGTAGATTCAAACCAAGAAGATATGTATTTTCATTCTAGGTTTTGTGCAAAGAATAAGACTTACCATTATCTAATTAATACAAGTGAAAATATGCATCCTATATATAGAAATTATATGGAAAATATAACTTATAAGCTTAACTATGAGAAATTAAAAGAAGGTTTTGAAATTTTAAAAGGAGAACATGATTTTAAGGCCTTTATGCTAAGGGATAAAGATGATACAATTAATACTATAAGGAAAATAGAAGATTGCTATTTTTTTAAGAAAAAGGATATATTGGTTTTTGTTTTTAGAGCAGAAAGTTTTTTGCATAATCAAGTTAGAATTATGTCGGGTGTCCTTGTTGAATACGCTAGGGGAAAGCTTACAAAAGATAAGTTATTAGCATATTTCGATAAAGAAAATGAAAAGATGGCATGTCCTACATTAAAAGCAGCAGGACTCTATTTGAAAAATATAGAATATTAATCTAGGGTGAGCTAATGGAAAATAATAAAAAACAAAAGAAAAGAATAAATAAAAAGAGAATTTTTATAGCTCTATTGATAGTTGTATTTGTTGTAGGAATTTTCTTTGCATATAAAAAGATAATATCATCAAATACAAAAACAATGACAAGAGAAGAAATTGAAGATAATAGTTATAATAAATCCAAAATCATGAGAGTAGATTTGACAGATATAAAATCAATAAAAGTTAATCTTGAAACTTGTGATATAAAAATCGAAAAATCGAATACAAATCCTTATATAGAATATACAAATTTGTATAAAGATGAATCAGATAATGCTTATGAAATAGTCGCAAATGTAGAAGATGGGAATCTAGATATAAAAACTAAGGTATCAGGCGATAAGCTCAATATGAAAAATAAAATACAGGTTCTAAAAATCTTTATTCCAGAAAAAGGAGATATAGATTCATTTGAAGGAACTGTAGAAAAGGGCGATCTAAAGATTAATGATTTAAGTACAGGTAATATCGATCTTAATGTAAAAAGTGGAAATATTAAGGTTAAAAATTCTAATTTAAAGGGAAGTCTAGGTTTAGTAGAAGGAAATATTTCTCTAGAAAATTCTACTATTAAAGATTCAACAATAGAAAATAACACAGGAAATATAAAAACTAATAATATAAATTTTGATGGTGAAAACAACCTCAATTCAAATACAGGGGATATAATTATAAATACAGAAGATAGCTTAAGAAATTATAATTTTGAAGCAATACTTCAAGTTGGAAACCTAAAATACGGAAATATTGCATACAGAAATATAGAAAATGGCTTTAATAGCAAAGAATCTAAAGCTAAGAAATCCATATTCGCAACTACAAAAATAGGAGATATTGAGTTTAATACAAAAGAAAAGATAGAACAAAAAGCAAATGACAAAGTAAATGAGGATATTACAAGTAGTACAGAAAAAAGAGGAAATCCTCTAGAAGATGAATAAAAATCGGCTTAAAAGCCGATTTTTATTGTCTAAATTTATTCATATTACATTAAATAGAATGAGAAATATAAAACAGTTACATTTAATTAAATATTTGACATTAATAAAAACTCTTAGAAAATTCTAAGAGTCAGAACGTAGACAAACCCAGCTTTTTGCTGGGTTTGTTTCTACTATCTAA
>JAUMZM010000072.1 GCA_030528125.1 Tissierellia bacterium | reverse complement strand
TTAAAAAGCAGGTAGGTTTTGTATTTTCTACCTGCTTTGTCTACAGTCTGACTCTTAGAAAATTCTAAGAGTTATTTAATTTGAATAAGTTATTTTAATAGTCACATTTATCAAAGCTTACTTATTATTATATAAAATAAATCACAATATATGCTCAAAAATTTATAGTAAAATAAAAAACGAGGTAAAAACAAAAAAGCGCCAGATCCTTTAATGGATGACGAGGAATGGAGTTATCGAAAATTCGGCGGGTGCTCCATAGGTTCACAGCCTTAGTATATAACAAAAGATAGGAGCAATCTTATTTACAGAAATTATACAGTGGCCTCATATTATAATAATTTAATAGGAGAATACTATGTGCGGAATAGTATGTTATAAGGGAAGTTTAGATGCAAAAAATGTCATAATAGAAGGCTTAGAAAGACTAGAGTATAGAGGTTATGACTCTGCAGGAGTTTCACTTATAGATAATGGGAAAATGGAGACTATAAAAAGAAGCGGAAAGTTATCCAATCTAAAAGATACTTTAAAGGATTATAAGATTAATTCTAATATTGGAATAGGTCATATTAGATGGGCAACTCATGGAGCTCCAACAGATATAAATTCACATCCACATTTATCAAATGATGGAAATATCTCAATAGTTCACAATGGAATTATCGAGAATTTCAAAGAGCTTAAAGATGAGCTCATAGAAGAAGGATATCATTTTGTATCTTCAACAGATACTGAAGTAATAGCAGTATTAATATCTAAATATTATAATGGAGATTTATTAGAGGCTGTACAAAAAGCCAGAAAAGATCTAAAGGGATCTTATGCACTAGGAGTTTTAGCTCAGTCTGAGCCAGATAGATTGATATGTCTTAGAGAAGAAAGCCCATTAATTTTAGGGATTACAGATAATGGAGTGATTCTTGGAAGTGACATTCCTTCCCTTTTAAAATATACAAATAATGTTATATACTTGGAAAATGGAGATTTAGTAGATTGCAAAAATGGATATACAATCTATGACTCAAACGATAATGTAGTTGATAGAGAAATTAAAGAGATAAAATGGTCTTTGGAAGATGCTTCTAAAGAAGGCTATGATCATTTCATGATAAAAGAAATATTTGAACAACCCAAGGCGATATCTGATTGCTTAAGAAATAAAGTCATCGATAAGAAAATAGATCTAGGAGATGCATCATTTAGCAAAGAAGAAATAGAAAAAATCAATAGAATTTATATTGTAGCTTGTGGAACTGCCAATTATGCTGGAAATATTGGAAAGTACTGTTTCGAAAAATTCACTCAAATACCTGTAACAAATGAGATAGCTTCAGAGTTTAGATATGCTGATCCTATAATTGATGAAAATACACTTTTGATTTTGGTTAGTCAATCTGGAGAAACAGCAGATACTCTTGCCGCTTTAAGAGAAGGCAAAAAGCATGGAGCAACAACTGTTGTAGTTACAAATGTAGTTGGATCATCAATAGATAGAGAGGCTGATAAATCCATATATTGCTTAGCAGGACCTGAAATAGCAGTTGCTAGTACAAAGGCATATACAACTCAAGTTATGAGTTTATATATATTGGCACTTGATTTTGCAATAAAGACAAATAAAATCTCGCAAGAAAAGCTAGATGATATTTTAAATGAGATAATAAAATTGCCACAAAAGATTCAAGAAATTCTAGATAATACAGACATAATTAAAAAATATGCAAAAGAAATCAAAGATTATGAGAGCGTATTTTATATAGGTAGAGGACTTGATTATTATTCTGTAATAGAAGGGGCCTTAAAATTAAAAGAAGTTTCATATATTCATGCAGAAAGCTTTGCTGCAGGAGAATTAAAGCATGGAACAATCGCATTAATTGAAAAAGACACGCCAGTTATAGCAGTTGCAACGCAAGAAAAAATAATAGATAAGACAATTTCTAATGTCGAAGAAGTTATATCAAGAGGAGCAAAGGTATTTGCAATCTGTGGAAAATCTTGTGAGAAGTTGGAAGAATCTTCTTATATATACTATAGATTACCAGATACAATTGATTCTTTGTATCCAATCTTAACAGTTATACCAGAGCAACTTTTAGCATACTACACTTCTTTAGAAAAAGGATTAGATGTTGATAAACCAAGAAATTTAGCTAAGTCTGTAACAGTTGAATAATGTAATAAAAGATCTCTTATGAGGTCTTTTTTTTATGAAATTTAAAAATAATAAGTCTTTGTACTAATAATTACTATAAGAATGTCGTTTAGTAAAAGTTATATAAAGTGTATATGTATTTTATCACATAAACAACTTGTTACTTTAAAGTGCTTTACAAATAGACTTTAAAGTGTTAAACTAAATCTATCATAAAGAAATACATGAACGAAAGGAATTAATATGAAAGACAAAAAATTTTCATCGAAATGGGGATTTATCCTTGCAAGTGTAGGTTCTGCAGTAGGAATGGCAAATGTATGGGGTTTTCCATACAGAATGGGAGCTTATGGAGGAAGCGTATTTTTATTAGTTTATTTATTATTTGTAATTATTTTCTCCTATTGTGGCCTTAGTGCAGAATATGCTATTGGAAGAAGAACACAGACAGGGACTTTGGGATCTTATGAATATGCTTATTCAAAGAAAGGTTTCAAAAAATTCGGTAAATTCATAGGATGGATTCCTCTTATAGGATCTTTTTGTATAGCAATAGGCTATTCTGTAATTGTAGCTTATGTTTTGAAAGCACTTTTTGATTCTATAACTGGAAGTCTAATGACTGTTGATACAAAAGTCTGGTTTGATTCATTTTCTACAAGTCCTTATTCGGTTGTGATATTTCATTTTATAATAATACTTATTTGTGTATTATCACTTTCTATAGGTGCAAGAGGAATTGAAGTTACTAATAAGATTATGATGCCGACATTTTTTGTATTATTCTGCATACTTGCAGTTAGAGTTTTTATATTAAATGGATCCAAAGAGGGTTATGAATTTATGTTTAATCCAGTATGGAGTGATTTGAAGGATCCTATGGTTTGGATATTTGCGATGGGACAAGCATTCTTTTCATTATCTGTAACAGGATCTGGAATGATTGTATATGGAGCATATTTATCTAAGAAGGAAGATATAGTAAGTTCAAGTTTTAGTACGGCTTTTTTTGATACATTAGCAGCAATTATCGCAGCCCTTGTAATAATTCCAGCAAGTTTTTCTTATGGAGTAGATGTTAAATCAGGACCAGAACTTTTATTTGTAGTTTTACCTGAAATTCTTCAAGATATTCATCTTGGAAGAGTTTTTGCGATAATTTTGTTTATTGCAGTTGTATTTGGAGGAATTTCTTCTTTACAGAATATGTTTGAAGTTGTAATTGAATCATTAAAGCACAGGTTTCCAAATGTTAAAAGAAGAACATTTTTGATTTTATTGATAGTTATTTGTTTTGGTATATCTGTAAATTTGGAGCCTATTTTTAAATGGGGTCCTTGGATGGATTTGATATCAATATATGTAATTCCAATAGGAGCTTTAATAGGAGCTATTACTTGGTTTTGGATTCTGGATAAGAATGAATTACTTGATGAGATCAACACCTCATCTGCGAAGATAAGAGGAGATAAATGGCATAATATTGGAAAATATGTCTATGTTCCATTGGCGGTTGTATTGTGTTTGATAGCAGTAATAAATGGAATATCATTTTAAAAAAGAGCAATAATCGCTCTTTTTTATTGTTCACTTTAGTGAGCAAAACAATAAACAACCTGCTATGCAGGTGGAAGAAATTAGCTTTAGCTTCAAGAACCAAGAAAACCTCCTTAAAGTATAATTGCGATAGTCACATGCACAATTAAACAAGGAGGCTTTCATGGATAAAAATACTTTATCATATACAAGTTGGAGATGCAAATATCACATAGTATTTGCACCAAAATATAGAGGACAAGTAATATATACAACTAAAAAAGGATATAGGTAGTATACTTCGAGAACTATGTTAAAGAAAAGGAATAAAAATAATAGAAGCAGAGCTATGTCCAGATCATGTCCACATGTTGGTAGAAATCACACCAAAATATTCAGTATCTCAAATAAGTGGATATTAAAAATGTAAAAGTTCATTAATAATATTTGATATACACTCCAATCTAAAATATAAATATTGAAACAGACACTTTTGGTCTAGAGGATATTACGTAGATACAGTGTGGAGAAATGAAAAGAAAATAAAAGAATATATACAAAATCAATTAAAAGAAGATTATTACACTGACCAAATAAGTATAATGGTATTAAATTAGAAAATAGGGTATTAAGAATAAGACAGATGTTTCTAAATTTGATAATTAAAAAGAAATGGAGTTAATATGCAAAAAGAAAATCCTACGGATAAAAATGAATTGGGAGAAAATCTTCCAAGTAGAAATGACAATAAGGGGAAAAATCCAAAGATGACAAGAGATGCTGGTGCGCCTGTTGAGAATAATCAGGACACTATGACTGCAGGAGTAAGAGGTCTTGGAGTTTTCGAAGATACTTGGCTTTTTGAAAAACACGCTCATTTTAATAGAGAGGTTATTCCAGAAAGAAGAATGCATGCTAAAGGATCAGGAGCTTTCGGAATCTTTACTGTAACTAATGATATTACAAAATATACTAAGGCTAAAATTTTCTCTGAAGTTGGCAAAAAGACAGAGATGTTTGCAAGATTTTCTCTTGTTGCAGGAGAAAGAGGTTATGCTGATGCTGATAGAGATATAAGAGGTTTTGCCCTTAAGTTTTATACACAAGAGGGAAACTGGGATTTGGTTGGAAATAATACTCCAGTATTCTTCTTTAGAGATCCTATGAAATTTATCGACTTAAACCACGTTGTAAAGAGAGATCCAAAGACTAATATGAGAAGTGCAAACAGCAACTGGGATTTTTGGTCTTCACTTCCCGAATCACTTCTACAAGTTACAATTACAATGAGTGATAGGGGAATTCCATCTTCTTACAGATTTATGCATGGATTTGGCTCTCATACTTATTCACTTATAAATGAAAACAATGAGAGAACTTGGGTTAAGTTTCATTTTAGGTCTGAGCAAGGAATTCAAAATCTTACAGATCAAGAAGCTGAAAAGGTAAAGGGGATGGATCCAGATTCTCATCAAAGAGATTTATTTGAATCAATTGAAAAAGGAAAATTTCCTAAATGGAAGATGTATATTCAAGTAATGTCTGAAGAAGAAGCCAAAGAAATGAAGGTAAATCCATTTGATTTAACTAAGATGTGGCTAAAGAAAGATCATCCATTTATAAAAGTTGGAGAGTTTGAATTAAATAGAAATCCAGAAAACTACTTCCAAGATGTAGAACAAGCTGCATTTAATCCAGCTAATAATGTTCCAGGAATTGCATTTTCACCAGACAGAATGCTTCAAGCAAGAATCATGATGTATGGAGATGCACAAAGATATAGACTTGGAGTTAACCACACTCAAATTCCAGTAAATAGCCCTAAGGGAATGAAAGAGGGAGATTATCATTCTTTCCACAGAGATGGCATGATGAGAGTAGATGGAAATTTAGGTGCAGAAAATCACTATGAACCTAACTCTTATGACAACTGGAAGGAAGATAAGAGAGGATTTGAACCAAAACAAGAAGGTGGAGATGTATTTAGGTACGACTTTAGAAAAGATGATAGTGACTACTATACTCAACCTGGAATGCTTTATAGAGCTATGACAGAAGATCAAAGACAAGTCCTATGCGATAATACAGCAAGACACATGAAAGATACTACCTTTCAAATAAAACACAGATGGATTGCTCATTGCTATCAAGCAGATGATGATTATGGAAAGAGACTTGCTAAATCCTTGAATATAAATATCGATGATGTAGATTTAGACTTACCAGAAAGAAATTCAAGAGAAAATAATTACAAAGCAAATAATGCTCATCCAGAACTTGATAAACCAACAGAAGATTTATCAATGAAAGAATGGAAAGAAATAAAGACAGATTATGATCCTAAATCATTTATTGATCCAATGGATGACCCTTATGTACTATAATTAAAGTTATATTAAAAGCGAGATTAGCTCTCGCTTCAGACTGTAGACAAAGCAGGTAGAAAATACAAAACCTACCTGCTTTTTAAT
>JAUMZM010000071.1 GCA_030528125.1 Tissierellia bacterium | reverse complement strand
ATAAAAAAATGATGTCGCAGAATAGATAATTCTATTCTGCAACACCACCTTTTTATGTCTTTCTATCTATTTAATTAAATAGTAATTATATCTAGAAAAAAGTCCCTTAAGTAGCTATTAATTATGGATTTATTTCCTTAAAATTTAATCGGCATTAAAGTATTAAACTTTGTGCTGATTTTTAAATGTCAATTTCCCCTATGAAGTTCCAATAAATCCTAATTGTTTATCTTTTAAGATTTGTCGCTTTAACTTTTTCTGATTTTTCTACATAAATTTTATGTACAAAAGTTCTTATTATTTCTAGATCAAGTTCTTTAATATCCGTCTACTTCCTTACAAATTTTAACAATGATTCCATATTAAGTTCTTCTTCCTGTGATTTTGTAATAGTTTCTTCAAGTTCAGCTATTTTCTGTTGAAGGAGATTTTCTTCTTCATCATAAGACCTAGCCATTTTTTCGAATCTTTGGTCAGATATTTTTCCCTCTAGATTGTCTTCATAAAGGTTTTGAACAATGGAGTCAAGTTTTGCAATCCTATCTTTAGAATATTCTAGTTTCCTTTTCTGACTTCTTAATACTTGATTTAAGCCACTGGTTTTCTTTTTTTAAATCAAATCTACAAATTCATCTTCATGGTCTTTTGCAAAAGCTGTAACTTTTCTAATTTCTCTAAGAAGAATTTCTTCAACTTGAATATTCTTTATCTGGTGTGAATTACATTTGCCTTTTTGCTTTCTATAGAATGCACAGACAAAGTATTCTTTATCATAAGATAATCCTTTACCTCTTACTTTATATAATTTTGCTCTACAATCTGCACAATAAAATATGCCAGATAGTGCAGACTTTTCTCCTAAGTTGTTACGAACTCTTCTTGTTTTTCTTATCCTTTTTACAATATCATATGTAAAGATTAAGTAGTAGAGTGTGGTATAATATTATAGAAAAACTATACAAAATAGAATATTTCATTGAGGTGGATTATGGGATTTTCCTATGATAAATTATGGAAAAAATTAATAGATGAAAAGATGAATAAATTAGACTTACAAAAAGCCATTCAGACAACTCCTCATACCATAGCTAAAATGGGACGAAATGAGAATGTTAGCATGGAAATACTCGGCAGAATTTGTAGGTATTTTAAATGTGATATATCAGAAATATTGGAATTCAAAATCGATTAAATTTCTTAATAGAAATAAGCATATGCTAGGTGGTGATTAGGTGATATTTACTGTCGATGTAGAAGAAAACAAATGGGATAAGGAAATATTAGAAATTTTACTAACTGATAGAACGATGAATAGAAATATAATTTGGGCAACTTCAGATTATGAATTTTTAGGAAAAGAATATAATTCACATTTTCCTATTTTAATTGAACTTATAATAAATCTAAACTCAAGTGTGATTAAGCCTAGAGTACTTAAGACTAAAGAGAATCAAGGAAATAGAACAAAAGATAAAGCTGAAGTATTTACACCTAGCTGGATCTGTAATGCACAAAACAATTTAATAGATAATGCATGGTTTAGTAGAAATAATGTTTTTAATATCGAAAAAATCAAGTCATGGGAAACAAATTCCAATAAGATTAAGTTTCCAGATGACAAAAATAGAACATGGAAAAAATATGTCGATGAAAGAAGACTTGAAATCACATGTGGAGAAGCTCCTTACTTAGTTAGCAGATATGATGCTGTTACAGGAGAGTCAATAAATTTATTTGACAGAATTGGTCTTTTAGATAGAAAAATGAGAATAGTTCATGAGAATACAAAGACAGAAGAAGATTGGCTTAAATGGTCAGAAAGAGCGTTTCAGAGCATATATGGGTTTGAATTCCAAGGAGATAGCCTGTTATTAGCTAGAGAAAACTTATTGGCATCATATTGTGATTATATGGAAGAAAAATTAAAGAGAGAACCCACAAAAAAAGAATTGATTAAAATTGCTAAAATCATTTCTTGGAATCTTTGGCAAATGGATGGACTAACCTATACTATTCCTTATAAAAAGGCAAAAGATGCTATAGAGCAGTTGAACTTTTTTAGTAATGAAAATAAAAACGAAGATAAGTTTTGTTTAATAAAAGATTGGCGAGCTAAAAAAATTGTAGTATTTAGAGACTTAATAAATGGAGATGAAACGAATGGATAAATCAAAACTTGAATCAATAGATATTCTTGACGAACTTATTGTTGGTAGAGTTGATCCATATATTTATGCTTTTAAAACAAATACAGTACCTAATTATCTAAAAATAGGTGATACTTATAGACCAGTTTCTCAAAGGTTAAATGAATGGAAGAGAATTTTTCCTGAACTTGAAAAGCAGTATGAAAATAAAGCTACAATTGACGAAGAAAATTATTTTCGTGACTTTTCTGTTCATAAGTATCTAGAAAAAGATCTACATAAGATGAGATTACTTCCTATCGATTTAGATGATGAAATTTATTATAGTAGAGAGTTCTTTAAGAATACAGAAAAAGCCGATATAGATAGTGCAATTGAAGATATAAAAACAAACTTTAAGAATAATACAGGTAAATATGAATATTATTCTTCATCTAATAAATTGCCACAAACATATCGCTATAAAAGAGGTGACGATTGGCAATTAAGACCCAATCAAAAAGAAGTGGTCGATAATTTTGTAAAAGCTATAAGTATAGGTAGAAAAAATTTATTGATGTATGCAGTAATGAGGTTTGGTAAATCATTTACATCTTTATGTTGTGCACTAGAAATGAAAGCAAAATTAGTACTTGTGGTTTCAGCTAAGGCTGATGTTAAAGATGAATGGAAAAAAACAGTAGAAAGTGCTGGGAATTTTAGAAATTATAAGTTTTTAGATAGCAAAGACTTATTAAGAAATTATAAAGCAATAGATGATTCTTTCTTACAAAACAAGAAAGTGGTACTATTTTTAACATTACAAGATTTGCAAGGAGAAAATATTAAAGAAAAACATAGATTAGTTTTTTCTAAGCAAATAGATCTATTAATAGTCGATGAAACTCACTTTGGTGCAAGAGCAGAATCTTTCGGAAAGATACTTAAAAATGCTGGGTATAATTTAAAAGATGAAAAAAATATAAATAAATTAAATGATGACGCTGTTGATACAAAATCAGCTGATGAAGAGATAAAAAAAATAAACGCAAAAATAAGACTTCATTTATCAGGTACTCCATACAGAATTTTGATGGGCAGTGAGTTTAAAAAAGAAGATATCATTTCATTTGTTCAATTTTCCGATATTGTTAAAGAACAAGAAAAATGGGATAAAGAAAACCTCTATAAAGACGATACCAATGAATGGGATAACCCTTATTATGGTTTCCCTAAAATGCTTAGATTTGCATTTAATCCAAATAAATCCTCGCGTAAAAAAATGGAAAAATTAAAGAAAAGTGGAGTTAGTTTCGCTTTTTCTAAACTTTTCGAGCCGAGATCCATTACATTAGATAAAAAAGATAATTTACATAAACTATTTATTAATCAAAAAGAAATTCTGGACTTGCTTCAAATTATAGATGGAAGCAAATATGATGAAGACCTTTTTGGATTTTTAGATTATGAAAAAATAAAAGAAAGTAAAATGTGTAGGCACATGGTTATGGTTTTGCCTTACTGTGCGTCTTGTGATGCTATGGAAGAACTTATTAAAAATAATAAGGAAATTTTTAAAAACTTAAATTCTTATGAAATAATAAATATTTCAGGATTAGAAGCATCAAAAATATATAAAAGTCCAAATGATATAAAAAATAAGATTAAAGAATTTGAAAATAAAAATAAAAAGACCCTAACACTAACAGTCAATAGAATGCTAACAGGTTCAACTGTAGAACAGTGGGATACCATGCTTTACCTTAAAGATACATCATCACCTCAAGAATATGATCAATCTATATTCAGGTTGCAAAATCAATATACCAGAACACTTTCTAGTGAAAATGGAATTATAAAAGAAAATTTAAAGCCACAGACCCTTTTAGTAGATTTCGACCCTAATAGACTTTTTAAGATGCAAGAACAAAAATCCTTAATTTACAATGTAAATACTGAAAAAAATGGAAATAGTAAACTGAGAGAAAGGATTGAAGAGGAAATCCGCATATCTCCTATTATTACTATGAATCACAATAAAATAAAGGAAGTAACAGCGACTAATATATTAGAAGCTATTAGTGAGTATAACAATACAAGAAGTGTTTCAGATGAAGTTTTAGATATACCAGTGGACTTATCTCTTCTAAATGATGAAGAAATTAGAAAAGTAATCGAAATGCAAGGAGAGTTTAATTCAAAACAAGGCTTGACTATCCCACCTAATGAAGGAGAGGGTGATGAGCTGGATATTGAAAAAGTTGAAATCGAGGAAAAAACATCTGATAAAGAAAAAGAGAAAAATAAAGATTATAGCAATCTAAAGACTGATAAGGAAATTAAAAAACTTGAAAATCAAGTAAAGGCCTACTATCAAAGGATTCTATTTTTCTCCTTTTTGACAAAAAATAAAGTAAACTCATTAGGTGATATACTAAGTATTATCGATTTAGAAGAAAATACAAGACTCTCTAAGAACTTATATCTAGATAAAGATATATTAAAAAAAGTTAGTGAATTTATGGATCCTTTTAAGAGGTCAAGCTTAGATTATAAAATCCAAAATATTTCAATGCTTGCAAATGATGAAAGTATCCCACCTATTGAAAGAGCCCTTACTTCAATAAAGAAATTTGATAGAATGAGCGAATCAGAAGTTATAACGCCATCAAAAGTATGTGAAGATATGATTAATTTATTACCAGAGGATGGTATGAGAAAAATTGTATCAAACAATAATAAATTTCTTGATTTAGGATGCAAATCGGCAGAATATGCTGTAGCTATTTATAATAGGCTTACAGAAGAACTTGGATTTAAACATAATGAAGTTAAAAATTTAATCTATGCTATACCAACTTCTTCTATCGCTTATGAGTTTACAAGAAAATTTTATGAGATATTAGATTTAAATGTAGATAATATAGCAAGAAAATTTAATGCCTATGCTTTACTTGAAGTTAAGAGTAAAGATAGTAATATTGACTATGAAAAAATTAAAATAATATTAGAGCAAAATAAAAAGTTTAGCGATATTAATCTAGATGAAGAAATAAAGGTAGGTGATAGTAAAGTGAAATTTGGTGCAGTCGTTGGAAATCCTCCTTATCAGGAAAATATAAGTGATGAGAAAGCAAATTCCTCCTTATCAAAGCAATTATTTCCCAATTATGTAAGGTTATCTATGGAGTTAACAAATAATTTTACTAATTTAATAGTTCCTGCTAGATGGTTTACTGGAGATGCACAAGATAAATCATTTTTAAAATTAAGAGAGTATATAAAAAATAGAGATAATATCTCAAAGATTAATTTTTATGAAGATACTAGTGATATTTTTGATTCTGTAGAAATAAAAGGAGGGGTTTGTTATTTCTTATCATCCAATAATCATAAAGGTGAGCTTGATTTTATAAAGCATAGCAATGGGAAGTCCACTTCAAGCAAAAGAAATTTATTTATCGAAGGAATAGATGTTATATTAACTGATAATTATCAATTTTCTATACTTAATAAGGTAAAAAATGACGAATTTGTACCACTAACAGAAATAACAAAAGGCAGAAATGCTTTCGGAGTTATTGGAAAACAAAGTGTGGTAGATGAAGTATCCACAAAAACTAAATTTGATGGTGCATGCGAACTCAGATGTAAAGCAAATGAAATTAGATATATTAAAGAAGATAAAATTACAAAAAACATAGATGTTTTTAATTCATATAAAGTATTTATCTCTAAATCAGCTGGTGCTCCACATACAGATAGGAAAGTTATAGGTCAACCATATATAGGTCAAAAAAAATCAGCCTGTACAGACTCGCTAATTCCTATAGGTAGATTTGATACATTAATCCAAGCCAAGAATCTTAAAAATTATCTAGAAACAAAGTTTTTAAGATTTATGGTAACTTTAGTAAAATCATCTCAAAATACAACACAAATTGTTTATAGATTTGTTCCCATACAAGATTTTACAGAAAAGTCCGATATAGATTGGACAAAATCAATTGATGAAATAGACGAACAACTTTTTAATAAATACAATTTAACAAAAGAAGAGAGAAATCATATAAAATCATCAATTAAAGATATGTAGCAAAAAGGCTATGAGCATTAAACTCATAGCCTCAGAACGTAGACAAACCCAGCTTTTTGCTGGGTTTGTTTCTACTATCTAAT
>JAUMZM010000008.1 GCA_030528125.1 Tissierellia bacterium | reverse complement strand
ATTAGATAGTAGAAACAAACCCAGCAAAAAGCTGGGTTTGTCTACGTTCTGAAGCGAGATTAGCTCTCGCTTTTTTATGTGCATAAAAAAAGTATAGTCTAATAATAAGGAAGATACTTTTATGAAAAAAATTTATAATAATCAAATGAGTGAGACTATAATTTTAAACTTAATATTAGCTCTTTCTGGTGGAGCTATGGATAGTTATTCTTATATTTATAGAGGAAAAGTCTTTGCAAATGCTCAAACAGGAAATATTATTTTGTTTGGAATAAATATATCAAGAGGAAATTATAAAGATGCAATTAGATTCTTATTTCCAATAATAGCTTTTGTACTTGGAATAGTAATTGCAGATATTATAAGAATAAAAATTAAAGAAGAATCTATTCATTGGAGACAGATTTCTATTGTTATGGAAATATTTTTGCTGTTTATATCTTCTTTTATATCTAGAAATTATAATCAAATTGCAAATTTTCTTATATCTTTTGCCTGCGGAATACAAGTTGAAAGCTTTAGATCAGTAAGAGGAAATTCTGTTGCGACAACAATGTGCATTGGAAATTTGAGAAATGGGACGAATTATCTGGATAAATACATAGTTACAAGAAATGCTAAGTTTCTAAAAAAATCAATTATTTATTTTCTAATAATATTATTCTTTGCAATAGGGGCTATTATAGAAAGTATTTTAATAGAAGTTTTTTATAATAAATCTATAATATTTTCTGTAATTTTATTATTTGTAGGATTTATCATAATGAATATAGAAGAATAAAAAACTACCAGCTAAGCTGGTAGCTTTGATTTATATTGATCTAATCTTTTAATACATTTCTGATTTTTGATTATTTAGATTTATTAAAATATCTTTCATTTTTGTATAGATATCTAGGATTTATTTGTAAGTTATAACATTAAAGATTTTTATTTAAAAATCTCATTTTTGTCCATTTTCTCTATTTCTTCTTTGCTATAGCCTAAATTTTCTAAGATTTCTTTTGTATCAGATCCTATCTTTTTGCCTGCAAATCTATATTCTTGTTTTGATTTAGAATATTTTATAGGTGATGCAAATTGCTTTATTTTTTTGCCATCTACATCCATTTCGATTATAAGTTCTCTTTCTTTTATATGATCATCTTCTAAAACTTCATTAAGATCTAGTACAGGTTCAACACAACAGTCTTTATCTTTAAAGATTTCAATCCATTCATTTAAAGTTTTTGATTTGATTTTTTCTTTTATTTCATCTTTTGCACTTGTATCTGTCGCATCTTTGGCATCTATATCTAAAGTATTAGAAAATTCTTTCCAAAACTTTGGTTCAAGGGAGCCTACTGATAAGAATTTATCATCTTTTGTCCTATAAAAATCATAATTGCTTCCTCCATTTAGAAGTTCGCCTTCTCTTTGTGGAAGATTTCCTCCTGCAAGAAATTGAGATCCTATCAATGAATTCATTGGAACAAGACCATCCATCATCGAAACATCTATATATTGCCCCTCACCTGTAAGATTTCTATAATTAACTGCTGCAAGTATTCCAACTATTGAATTCATGCTTCCAACTGCTATATCTGCAATTTGTGTTCCATATAAGCTTAGGCCTTCTTCTTTTCTTCCACTAAAACTCATAATTCCACTTCTTGCAAGATAATTTATATCATGTCCTGCTTTATCTTTTAAAGAACCTGTTTGTCCATAACCTGTAATAGAGCAATAAATTAATTTTGGATTTATTTTACTTAAAATATCATAAGAAAGCCCTAATCTATCCATAACGCCAGGTCTAAATTGTTCTATGATTATGTCATATTCTTCTATGAGTTTTTTTATAATTTCAATGGATTCTTCTTTCTTTAGATTAAGAGCTAAAGTCTTTTTGTTTCTATTTAGCCAAAGTAAATTTGCCGATTTGTTATTTATCTTAGGCTCTTGTTCTAATACCAAATCATATTTTGATGGTGATGAAATTTTTATTATATCAGCTCCAAGATCTCCCAATATCATAGTCGCATAAGGACCGGGAAGAAGTGTTGTAAAATCTAAAATCTTCAAATTTTCTAGTGCTCTCATATTTAACTCCTTATTAGTTTTATTTACTTTATATTATCATTTAATTAAAAGCACAACAAGTTTTCAAAAGATCATTTGTCTAAAATAAAACATAAACTTAACATAAATATTACATAGCTATTTGCAGAATTTAAACTATTTAATCTATAATATAATATATACTAGGAGGTATAAATGAAATATTCAGTAATAGATATAGGTTCTAATACCATAAGATTAATAATATATAATGTGGAGGATGGTAATGTAAAGAAATTACTAGACAAAAAGAATACCGCAGGTCTTGCATCATATATAAATGATAATACTATGAATGAGAAAGGAATAAAAAAAACTTATAAAAGTTTTAAAAAATCTTCATTCAATAAATCAAATAATAGATATAGACCACGAATACATATTTGCGACAGCTGCTATAAGAAATGCTTCAAATTGCAAAGAGATCTTAGAGAGGGTTGACAAGGAAGTAGATGTAAATATAGATCTTATAGAAGGCAAAAGAGAGGCAATACTTGGTGTAAGTGCTATAAGAGAAGAATATAAATTCAAAGATGGAATAATAATAGATATAGGAGGAGGTTCTTCAGAGATAACAATAATAGATAATGATGAGATAATCTATGAAGATTCAGTTCCTATAGGATCTCTTAGTGCATATAGAGATTATGTCAAAAATCTATTTGTAACACAAAATGAAAAGAAGAACATCAAAAAGGCAGTAAGAGAGCAAATGGAGAAAATGAATATTCCAAAAGTAAAGAAAAGTTATAGCGCTTATGGAATAGGTGGTACTATAAGACTTGCAGGAAATATGTCAAGTGAAATTTATGACGGTAAATCTAGTAAGCTTATAGTAAGAAAAGATCTCAAAGACATGATCAATCAGTTAATAGATACTGATATGGAATATGTAAATACACTTTTACAAGTAAATGCTTCAAGAATTCATACAGCTATCCCTGGATTTATAATATTAAATACTATAATGAAGACTCTATCAATTGATGAAATTAATATAAGCGATAAAGGTATAAGAGAAGGATATCTATTAAGTAAGATTAATTAAAGGAGTAGTTATGACAAATTCTAATGTAAATACGGATGAAAATTCCAATGTAAGTATAGACGATGGCCCCAAGGTAAACATACATGATGTAAGTCAGAATAGAGAATTGTCTTGGCTAAAATTTAATGAAAGAGTTCTAAAAGTAGCCCTTGACCCTACAGTTCCTCTTTATGAAAAATTAAAGTTCATCTCAATATTTATAAGTAATTTGGATGAATTTTACATGGTTAGAGTAGGTTCATTGACAGACTTATCTCTTCTTAAAAAAAGTGAAAAAGATTCAAAGACTGGAATGGATCCTAAAGAACAACTACAGGCCATATTTAAAGACTCAATAGATTATTACAAAGAAAAAGATACAATATATGAATCTGTAGACCAAATACTAAGAGAAACTGGAATAGAAGATATAGATGTATCAGAACTTACAAAAGATCAGAAAACAGAATTAAATAATTATTATAAGTATTATGTAGAGCCAATCCTATCTCCAATGATTATTGATTCTTATCATCCATTCCCATTTATAGAGAATTTGCTGTTTGCAATAATTGCAGATATATCTTCACATGTTGGAGAAAAAATAGCTCTTCTTCCAATACCAAAAGTATTGCCAAGGGTATATTATTTCAAAAATTCAAAGAGTATAAGATATATAAGAATGGAAAATATAATAAAATATTATTTTCCAACTTTATTTACAAGAAGTGATGTAGAAAATATATCAATTATAAGAGTTACAAGAAATGCTGATTTGACATTGGAATCAGATATTGCAGATGAAGATTTTGATTACAGACAATACATGAAGAAAATTCTAAAAAGAAGAAAAAGACTTCAACCTGTAAGAGTAGAAACTGATGTTAAATTACAAAGTTCTCTTAGAAATACAATATGTAAGAATTTAGACATAACAAAAGAACAAATCTTTATAACAAAAACTCCAATGGAAATTTCCTATGTATTTTCAATGAAAGATAATATAAATGGAAATAAACTTGATAAATTAAGCTTCAGTCCATTTAAGCCACAATTAAATCCACATTTGGATATGAATAAAAAGCTTATAGATCAAATCTTAGAAAAAGACATAATGATGATATATCCTTATGAAGATATAGGACAATTTCTAGCTTTACTAGATGAAGCAGCAGAAGATCCTAATGTCGTGTCAATAAAAATTACAATATATAGACTATCTTCTAACTCAAAGATTGATTATAGCCTAAAGAAAGCAGCAGATAATGGAAAAGATGTAACAGCACTTATGGAGCTTAGAGCAAGATTTGATGAGCAACACAATATAGATTATTCTGAAGAGCTTATATCATCTGGAGTAAATGTAATATATGGAATAGAAAATTACAAATGTCATTCTAAAGTTTGTCTTATAACAAGAAAATCTTCCAGAGGAATAGATTATATAACACAGATAGGAACAGGAAATTACAACGAGTCAACATCTAAACAATATACTGATATATCATTTATAACATCAGATAGGACAATAGCAAAAGATGCCGTAAATTTCTTTAATGATATGCAAATAGGAAATCTTGAAGGAGAATATGAGAAACTTCTAGCATCACCTCATACACTAAAAAGAGAATTTCTAAAGTTAATAGATAAAGAGATAGAAAAAGGTGAGAAAGGAAAGTTGTTTTTCAAATTCAACTCACTAACAGATAAAGAATTTATAATGAAATTTGTAGAGGCATCTAAAGCAGGAGTTCAAGTAAGATTAATTATAAGAGGTATATGCTGTATAATTCCAGGGTTTGAAGGACTTACAGACAATGTAAAAGTAAGAAGTATTGTAGGAAGATATCTTGAGCATTCAAGAATATATATCTTTGGTGAAGGAGAAGATGCAAAATACTATATATCATCAGCAGACCTTATGACAAGAAATACAATGCGAAGAGTAGAAATTGCAGCTCCGGTTGAAAATCAAAAGTTAAAAAACAAACTACAACATTATATGGATATTTCTTGGAATGATAATGACAAAGCAAGAGAACTAAAGTCAGATAAAAATTATGATAGAATTTATAGAGAAGATGATGTATCCTTATCTTCACAAGACTATATGATGGAATATAGTATAAGAAAAGCTAAAGAATTTAAACCAGAAGCAGAAAGCAAAGGAATATTTGTTAAAATAAAAGAATTTTTCCAAAAATTCAAAAAATAATAAAATAATTTTAAGAATCCCAATTATTTAATAAATAATTGGTTTTTTTTATGTGAAAAAATAGAAAAGGTATTGAACATTGTTCAGTATGTGGTAAAATGGAAAAGTCTAATGAACAATGTTCATAATAATTCAAAAGAAAGGGGGCGCTATGACTTTATATGGTAATAAGAAACAAGAAAAATCTATTGGTATAAAAAAATCAGCAATGGAGTTGTTTGAAAAAAAGGGAATAGAAAAAACCTCCATTAGAAATATTATGAAAAATTCTGGATATGGTCTTGGAACTTTCTATCTATATTTTAAGGATAAAAAGGAACTTGAAGAAAAGATAGCTTTAGATATTGCAAAAGATCTTTTTGTAGATGCTGAGAAAAATATCAGTGAAGAGAAAAATCATGCAAAAAGATATATTACTTTTGTAAATTATATAATGGATTATCTAATTGAAAATCCACTCAAACTTCAACTTATATCTAAAAATTTAAATTGGGCATTGTATTCTAAGATAGAAAATGGAGCAAGATTTGAAGCAGAAGAGACTACACTAGAATATATTTTAAATAGATTTGAAAAGCTTATACCAGAAAGTTATTTTAAAAGTCAGAAACTTTATATAATTTCCCTTACACTTGAAATAATGCTTTCTAGTTGCAAATATGCACTTACGAAAGATTACAATCTTTCAATTGATGAAATGAAGACTGTATTATTTAGAGTAATTGAAAAAATATTTAATTAATAATTGGAGATAATAATGAAAAAATTCACAAGATTTATATCGCACCATCCAAGATTAGTTCTACTTATTATGACTATATTGTTGATACCATCTTGGATTGGGTACAAAAATGGAAAAGTTAATTATGATATATTGACATATCTACCTAGCGATCTTAATTCAACTCAAGGTCAAGAGATTTTGGACAAAAATTTCAAAAGTGCGGCAACAGGTATGTTGGTATTAGAAGGTTCCGACAATGATGCAAAGGAGCTTAGAAAAGAGATTTTGAAGATAGATGGAGTAGAAGATGTAATTTCCAAATCATCGATAGTAGGAGATACAATACCTAAAGAATTCCTTCCAGATGAAGTAAAAAGCATATTTTATTCAAAAGATAGTACTATGCTTATGATAAAATTCAATGAATCATCTTCTTCATTTGTCACAATGAATGCAATAGAAAAGATAAGAAATATTGAATCAAAACAAAAGTATTTATCAGGACTTAGCACTCTTGTTAAAGATACGAAAGATTTAATTGACAAAGAAACCCCTATATATGTATTTCTTGCAGTATTGCTTGGACTTATTGTTCTATCAATTACAAATGAATCTACAATAATTCCTTTTATATTTATGCTAAATATAGGATATGCGGTTTTGTATAATTTTGGAACAAATATCTTTTTAGGAGAAATATCATATATTACAAAGGCAATAGCAGGAGTATTACAACTTGCAGTTACTATGGACTATTCTATATTCCTGTATCATAGATATATAGAAGAAAAAAGTATAAATAGTAACAAAAATGAAGCTATGGATGTAGCAATTCAAAAAACAATATCTTCACTTTTCGCCTCGTCGCTTACTACATTTGCAGGATTTATTGTATTAATCCTAATGGAATTAGGACTTGGAAAAGACATAGGAATTGTAATGAGTAAAGGAGTAGTACTTGGACTTGTTACAACAGTTGTGGTATTGCCACCTATGATTCTTATAGTTGAAAGGGTTGTAGAAAAATATAATCACAAAGTTATGTTGCCATCATTTGATAAGCTATCTAAGTTTGATATTAAGCATAGAAAAGCCTTACTTATGGTATTTATACTATTATTCATACCAGCAATATATGGCTCAATGAATACAAAAGTTTATTATAACCTTGATAGATCTTTACCTAAAGATTTAGATTCTATAGTTGCACTTAATAAAATGAAAAAAGACTATGACATGGCAACCACTCATTTCATAATAACAAGAGATGATCTATCTAATACAAATTTTGATAATTTATTAAAAGAAGTAAAAGAAGTTGATGGCATAAACAATGCTTTAAGTTCAAAGTCAATTGTAGGCTATACAGTTCCATCAGAAATTCTTCCAGATAAATTAAGTGATAATTTCTCTAAAGATGGCTACAATATGATAATGCTAGATTCGAAATATCAAACGGCATCACCAGAAGTAAATAAACAAATAGAAAAGTTAAAAGATATAGTGAATAAATATGATAAAGATGGCTATATAACAGGAGAAGCAGTTCTTACATCTGATTTAACAAAGATATCTAACAAAGATTTCAAGATGGTAAATATAGCATCTACAGCTATAGTATTCTTTATTATAGCTATTATATTTAAATCAGTAGGAATTCCACTTATATTAATCCTTTCAATAGAACTTGCAATTCAAATAAATATGGGTATACCATTCTATTTGAACCAAACAATTCCTTTTATAACATCGATAATAATAGGAGTAATACAATTAGGTTCTACAATAGATTATTCTATACTTATGACAGATAGATTTTTGACAGAATATAAGAATAGTAAGGATGTAAATGAGGCTTTGACTACAGCAGTAAGAGAAACCTCCAAGTCAATTGTCACAAGCGGTTTGACATTTATGGCGGCAACAATTGGAGTTGGAATATATTCTAGAATGGAAATAGTATCAACAATATGCACATTCCTAGCAAGAGGAGCAATAATAAGCATGTTTGTAATAATATTCTTGTTACCAGCATTAATAAGCGTTACATTTCCTTTTATAAAGAAAACAACAAAAAGTCTAAAGGAGTTATAAATGAAAAATAAATTAAAAAAAATTACAGCTGTTACACTTGTAGCATCAATGGTTTTTACAAATGTAGCCTATGCAAAAGATAATGTAATAAATAAAAATGAAACAGTATATGTCTTAAAAGAAGATAATCAGATAAAAGATAAGAATGTATCTGTATGGTTAAATTCAGATTCTAATATTAATGGAAAAGACAAGACAAATCTAAAAGATATAAAAAATCTAGAGACAGATAAAGAAATAAAGACAGAGGATGGATATATCAATTGGGATGAAGAATCAAAAGATATTTTCTATACAGGAAAAAGCGATAAAGATATTCCAGTAGATGTAAATGTAGAATATTTTCTAGATGGAAAGAAATTAAATAATAATGATCTAGAAGGAAAATCTGGACATCTAAAAATTGAAATAACAAGTGAAAATAACCAATCTGAAATAAAAAGAATAAATGGAAAAGATAGAAAAATATATTCACCTTATGTAGCTATAAATACTATTACATTTAATGACGATAAGGTTAAAAATATAAAATCTGATGATTTTAAGATTGTAAAAGATGGTACAAATGAAATTGTAACTACAGTTCTTACACCAGGACTATATGATACATTATCACAAGTAGTAGATGATAAAGATTTAGAAGATCTAAAGTCATCAGCAACAATTGAACTAGATATAAAAGACTATAAGCCAACAGAAGTTTATACTGTAATTACAAATGAATTATTCCAAAAAGATGTCAATATAGATTCAATAGATAATTTAAAAAGTGAAATAGATCTTCTAGAAGATAATGCACAAAAAGTAATAGATGCATCATCACAAATTGCAGATGGAGCATCTGAGCTTGATAATGGAATAGGACAACTTAATAATGGAATAAAAGAACTTCATAATGGAACAAGCCTATTAAAAGACAAAACTCAACAAGCAAAAGAAGAATTTGCATCTCTTCCTGGAAGAATAGCCCCAATAATATCATATATTCAAATGATGAATAAGGGAGGCAAAGACCTAGCAAATGGAATAGATTCATATACAAATGCAGTAGGAGAAATAAGTTCTAATTCTGATAAATTATCACAAGGAGCAACTAAGATTGCAAAAGGAACAGATCAATTAAATTTTGGAATTTCTGATCTAAAGTCAGCTACAGGAAAATTAAAAGAGGAAACAAGTGGTCTATCAGAATTTAAAGATAGCGCAGATGAAATGAAAGATGCAGCAAATACTTTGGAAAAGGGACTTACATCATTTGGAGAAAACTATTCAAAATTAGTAGAAGCAAATAGTACACTTGCTTCAAAATCAAAAGATCTAGTAAGTGCAAACGAAGAATTTAATGCAAATATGCATGCCTTAAACGATGGACTATCACAAATGGGCGCATTAAGTTTTGAAGAAGATGCAGCAAGCCTTGAAAGCCAAGCAAGTAATATAGAATCTGTAATTGAAACATTAAATGCACAAAACGAAAATGGAACATTTGATAGTCAAATTGGAACACTACAAGCTTCAGCACAAAGTTTACAATATGAAGCAGGTGTATTAAGACAAAAAGAAGCAGCTTTATCTGGAGTTACTAATATAGCAGATTCTGTATCAAGTTTGACACAAGCATCAGATCAGATAGTAAGTGGAACTAAACAATTACAAAGTGCTCTAGAAGAAGTATCAAATACTATGTCAAAATCCAAAGATGAAATGACAGCTTCATCAGAAAAATTAGCAAATGGAATAGATTCATTGGGATCAAAAATTGACACAAGTAAACTAGATGAACTTCAAAAATCAATCGGAATGTTAGACGAAGCAACTGGAAAAATAAAGAGTGGATCAGAAAGTCTAAGTGAAGCTACAAATACAAATGCCAAAGCAATGGGTAAATTCTCAGGTGCAGTAAATAAACTTGATAGTAATTCACAATCACTAAGAGAAGGCTCAACTAAATTATCAAATGGTTTAAATGAATTCCAAGAAAAATCATCTAAATTAAATGAAATTAGCGGATTAGAAAATACAGTTGTAAATCCTCTAGTAGATGCAATAGATAGATTAGATAATGGATCAGGTGAACTAGATAATGGAGGATCAAAGCTAAAAGACGGAAGTCAACAACTTAGTGCAGCTACCAAAGAATTCAGTGACAGATTATCAGAATTCGGCGATGAGGGAGTTAAGAAAATAGAAGATAAGACACAAAGTGCAACAGATGTCAAAGAAGTCTTAGATTCTATGGTTGAACTATCTAAAAAGAACAATAGCTTTACTGGAGAAGAAGGAAACTTCGAATCTACAACAAGAATAATTGAAAAAAATAAATAATTAAATCAAAATATATTTTAATAATAAACCGATATCGAATCTAGAATTTTCTAGTGTAGATTTCGGTTTATTTTTGTTTATAAGTAGATCTGATTTTAAAATAAATTTTCTAAGTATCTATTATTAATTTATATTGATAGAGCTTTTTATTTTCTTTAAAATGACACGTTTTATTAAGATTTTGTTAAGCAAATGAAAATTAAATATTAAGCTAATGACTTTGAAAATAAAAAGTACTACAATTAAAAAAAGGAGAATACTATGGAAAATATAATTGAAGTCAGAGGACTTATAAAGAAATTTAAGAATTTAACAGCTGTTGATTCTTTAGATCTGGATGTAAAAAAAGGAGAGATATTAGGGCTTCTAGGGCCTAATGATTCTGGGAAATCTACAACTATAAATTGCATCTTGGCACTTTTAAAAAAAGATGGTGGCAGCGTTAAAATTTATGGCAAAGAAATGACCCCTGAAAGCTATGACATAAAGGAAAAAATTGGTGTAGTTTTTCAAGATGTAGGAGTTTTTGATGAATTAAGTGTATATGAAAACATAGATTATTTTTGCGGTCTATACATAAAAGATAAGAAAAAAAGAAAAGAACTAATACAAAGTACTTTGGATTTGGTAGGCCTAAATGATTTTGTAAAATATAAGCCAAGAGAATTATCTTGAGGTTTATTAAGAAGATTAAATATAGCTTGTGGTATTGCTCATAGACCTGAAATAATTATTTTTGATGAGCCGACCGTTGCAGTAGATCCTCAATCTAGAAATAACATACTTGAAGGAATAAAAAAACTTAATAAAGAGGGTTCAACTATAATTTACACATCACATTATATGGAAGAAGTTGAGTTATTGTGTGATTATATAATTATTTTGGATAAAGGAAAAGTTATAGCAAAGGGTAGCTCTGATGAACTTAAAAATATGATTGACATAAATGAAAAGATAAGCTTTGAAAGTGAAAAGCTTAGTGAAGAAATTATAAATAAAATAAAAGAACTTCCTAATCTTATTGATTTTTCATATAAGTCTAATACTTGTAATCTTACTTTTTCTCATGGTAATGAAAATTTGATTAATCTTATTAAACTATTAGGAGAATTTAATCTTTCTTATGACAACTTGTTTTCTAAAAAGCCAACTTTAAATGATGTATTCTTGGAATTAACTGGAAAAGATTTGAGGGATTAGTATGTTTATACATTCATTTAAAAATACTTTTAAGATATTGCTTAGAAATAAAAGCCTAATATTCTGGTCTTTGATATTTCCTATAGTCTTGGGTGTGTTTTTCAAATTAGCATTGGGAAATTTATCAACTTCAAATCAATTTAATACTATACCAGTTGGTGTAAATGAAGAACTTTTAAAGGATGATTCTTTTAAAAAGTTTATTGATAATATGGAAAAGGAAAATTATTTTGAAGTACATATTTCAAAAGATGATTCAATTGTAAATGATAAAGACATTTCTTGTTATATAAAAAGTGAAGATGAAATAATAACTAAGACTTCTGGAGCAAATCAGAGCATAGTTGAATCTATCATGAATTCTTATAAGCAAAACAAAGAAATGATAGCAAAAGTTTTAAGCAAAAATCCAAATATTGACATTTCAAAGATTTTAGAAGTTGATGATCACATAAAAAATATCTCAAAGACAAATATGGATTCTGTAAATGTCTATTTCTATGTGCTTTTGGGAATGCAAGTCTTGTATGGTTATTCTTGGGGACTTGAAGTAATTTATCAATATGAAGCAAATTTATCAGTTGCTGCAAAAAGAAATTCCATAGCACCTGTCAATAAGAAGATAAGCTTAATAGCTTCTCTTTTAGTTGCATGGATTATAAATTGCTTAATTGTTTTATTTACTATGTTTATTTTAAATAAGGTTTTTAAGATAGATTTTGGTGGAGAAATCCTGCCACTTGTTGGATTAATACTTGTTGGAGGACTAACTGGAGTTTCATTTGGAACTTTTTTGGGAGTTTCAAATAAAGCAAGTATGGAAGTTAAAGGTGGACTTGGAATAGGAATTACAATGTTATTGTGTTTTTTGTCAGGGATGATGATAGATAGAATGAAGCTTATTATAGAAGAGAACATTCCATTCTTAAATAGGATAAATCCTGTTACTTTATTTACAGATGCTATTTATTCACTTTATTATTACAATAGTATGGATAGATATTTTAATAATTTGATCTATTTGATATTTATAACTCTGATTTTAATGATCCTTACATTTTTCTTTTTAATAAGAGGTAAGCAATATGACAGTCTTTAAAAATTATTTTAAAATAGCAAAAGCACATAGAAAGTCATTATTATTATATGCTGGTATATTCTTTTTGATTTTAATTTTTTCATTAAGTGGAAGTGATGATAGCGGTTTAGGAGATTATTCATCTTTAAAAGTTGATATCTATCTAAAGGATGAATCGAATACTGATTTATCAAAAGCTTTATATAATCATTTAGAAAAAAACTGCAATATCATTAAAATGGATGAAAATTTAATTGAAGATAGCCTATTTTATGGAGAAATATCATCAATTGTAATAATACCAGAGGACTTTGAAAATACTCAAAAAGTCGAATATAAGTCATCTCCAAAGGATATATCTGGAATGCTTGTAGAAAATCACATAAATCAATTCTTAAATCAAGTAAATTTCTATGAAAGAGCAGGCTTTGAAAGATCTATTGCAATAGAAAATGCCAATAAGGATTTAGATAAAAAGGTAAAAGTTGTTAAGAATAATAATGATAAAGTCAAATCAAATGATATATCAAACTTTTATTTTGACTTTCTAAACTATCCTTTGATGTCACAAATAATTCTTATTGTATCAACAATAATGCTTGTATATAAGAAAGAAAGTTTATATAAAAGAAATGCCATATCTCCTGTTGGAAAATCCAGTCAAAGCTTACAACTAAGTCTTGGACATATAGTTTCGGGTATAATAATCTGGCTAGTTTATATGATTTTATATTTACTAATCTGTAAAGAATCTTTAAGTAGCAATTTAGTAAGACTTTTGTTTCTAAATTCTTTCGTATTTACTATATCTACAGTATGTATGTCAGTATTTATATCAAATATTGCTAAAAATGAAAATTCGCTTAATGGGATTATGAATGTAGTTGCCCTTGGTTCATCTTTCTTATCAGGTGCATTTGTGCCACAGGAGATTCTTAGTGAGACTAGTCTAAAGTTAGCAAGAATCTTTCCTTCATATTACTATATAACAAATAATAATATGTTAATAAAATCGCCAGAACTTGCAACATCCTCTAGTAATATGCTTATTATGCTAGGATTTTCGGCTGTGTTTATAATATTATCAATTATAATAAAACCAAAAGTGAGAAATAGCAATTAGAAATCGTAGAGTTTATACTAAATTAATAAAATATTAATTAAAATTAAAATAGTGCTAGTTAAGTTTATCTACTAGCACTATTTTTTTAAAATAATATGATTAAGATTTTATTATCATAAATAAAAGAGATTTTAATTCCAATTTTTACATACATCTATCCATGATTTAAAATTTGAGTATTTTTGAAGTTCATCAATTGTAAGCTCAATTACGCTATTACTAGATCCACAAGCTGGAAATACTGTTTTAAATCTTTTTAAAGACTCATCAAGATATACTAATACATTGTCATTAACTGCAAAAGGGCATACACCACCTATATTATGTCCTATCAAATCTTCGACTTTATCTGGCTTTATCATTTTAGCTCTTGTTTTAAACTGTGATTTATATTTTGAATTATCAATTCTAGCATCTCCTGATGTAACTATTAAAATAGGAATATTATTTACCATAAAAGAAAGAGTTTTTGCAATTCTTTTTGGTTCACAATTTATAGCTTTTGCGGCAAGCTCAACTGTTGCTGATGACTGTTCAAACTCTTGTATTCTATTTTCTATATTATATTTTTTGAAATAAGCTTTTACTTTTTCAACTGACATATCAACTCTCCTTATAAAGCATATTAAAAAGTAATCTATATTTTCATATTTATAATATTATAATCATATAACACGCTCATTATTTCTTCAAAAGATGTTTTTCCTTCTAATACTTTATCTATTGCTGATTCAAAAAAAGTATGGTTTTTCTTATAATCAAAGCTATTTTTTAAGTCATTTAATGTGTAATTGCCATTTTTGATTATTTGTTTTGTATTATCATTTAATACATAAACTTCTTCTATTGCTTCTCTTCCAAAATATCCGCTATTACATTTTGCACATCCTTTAGGCTTATAGATTATAGTGTCTTTGTCGATATCTTTTCTAAATTGTGATACAATTCTAAGTTCATTTTCTTTAAAGGTGGTTTTTTCTTTGCAATCACAAAGTTTTCTTACAAGTCTTTGACTACATACTGCAGATATTGTAGATGATAGAAGATAGTCTTCTATTCCTAAGTCTTTAAGTCTTATTATTGATGAGAGCGCATCATTTGTATGTAAAGTTGTAAGCACGAGATGTCCAGTTATAGATGCTCTTATTGCCATTTTGGCAGTCTTTGTATCTCTTATCTCGCCAATCATTACGATATCTGGATCTTGTCTTAATATTGATTTTAATATTGTATCAAATCCAAGTCCTATTGATTCATTTACCTCTATTTGATTTATTCCATCAATATGATATTCAACGGGATCTTCTACTGTTACTATATTTATATCTTTTGAGTTTAATTTATTTAAAAGTGAATATAGGCTTGTAGATTTACCAGATCCTGTTGGACCGGAGAAAATTATCATTCCACTTTTTGATTTTATAATTTCAGAAAGTTTATTCTTTGAGTTTTCACTAAATCCTAGAAGTCTCGAATTAATGCTATATTGTTCAAAAGATAGTATTCTAATTTCTATCTTTTCTCCATTTACAGTATTTAGACTTGATACCCTAAAGTCTATATTTGAATATCTATAAAGGTTTATACTTCCATCTTGTGGAAGTCTTTTTTCTGATATATCCATCTTTGCAAGAATCTTTACTTTAGTTATTATCTGTGAGTGTTTTTCTTTTTTGTATTTTAAAAAGTGAATTAATTTTCCATCAATTCTAATTCTTATTATTGAGTATTCTTTATATGGTTCGATATGTATATCACTTGCTCTAAGCTCTATTGCTTTATCAAAAAGTTCATAGATAAAAGAGGATATTTCATCTTTTTCAAGTAAATCTAAAAATTTTTCTATATGTTCCAATATTTTCCCTCGATTGTTCTATATCTTATAGCTTCCATAAGATGTTTTGCACAGATTTTATCACTATTATCTATATCTGCTATTGTTAGACTCATTTTTAAAATTTTATCAAAAGATCTAGCTGAAAACTTATATTTTTTAAAGGACATTTCAGCAATCTTCTTTAATTGATCATCAAGCTTGATGTATTTTTTCATAAGTTTTGAAGTAAGCTGTGAGTTGGTATTTATCTTTTCACTCTTATATCTTTCTTTTTGTCTTTCTCTTGCTATAGTTACTCTATCTCTCATTTCTTTTGAGCTAGTTGATTTTTTATTGGATACCAATTCATTGTATTTTACAGGTTTTACTTCTATATGCATATCTATTCTATCAAGTAATGCTGCTGATACTTTTCCAAGATATCTTGAAATCTCTGATGTTGAGCAGTTACATTCTTTAAGAGGATTTCCATAATTACCACAAGGGCAAGGATTCATTGCTGCTATTAATATGAAATTTGCAGGATATGTAAGACTAGTTGCTGCTCTTGATATATGTATTTCCTTGTTTTCAAGGGGTTCTCTAAGTGATTCAATAGCCTTTTTTGAAAATTCTGGCAATTCATCTAGAAACAATACTCCATTATGGGCAAGAGAGATTTCTCCAGGTTTTGGTATAGAATGCCCTCCTCCTATTAATGCTACATTTGATGCAGTATGATGAGGACTTCTAAATGGTCTTTTTGTTATAAGGCTTTTATTTCCAAGTAATCCCATTATAGAATATATTTTCGTGCATTCTATAGCTTCTTGATAGTCCATCTTTGGAAGAATGGTTGGTATTCTTTTTGCACTAAAAGATTTGCCTGCTCCAGGTGGACCTATTATAAGTACATTGTGATTTCCCGCAGCAGCTATTTCAAATGCTCTTTTTATATTTTCTTGTCCTTTTACATCGGAAAAGTCGATGTCTTTTTCGTATTCATCATTGAAAATATCTCCATCTATCTTATATGGACTTATCGATTTTTCTTCATTTAGAAAGCTTATTAAATCACCAAGATTTTCAAAAGGTAGTATATCTACATCTTTTATTATTGCACATTCTTTCTTATTTCTATCTGGAACTATAAATCTCTTGTAGCCTAATTCTCTCATTGATATTATCATAGCAAGAGCTCCATTTATGGGAACGATTCTTCCATCAAGGGATAATTCTCCTATAAAGCACAAATCATCATCGAATTTATGGATTACTCCCATTGATGATAATAAAGAAATAGCTATTGGTAAATCTAACTGAGTTCCCTCTTTTTTTAAGTCAGCTGGTGAAAGATTTATTGTAATTCTTCCTGGTGGAAATTTATATCCAGAATTTATTAGAGCAACTCTTATTCTTTCTTTGGATTCTTTTATTGAAGAATCGGGGAGACCTACTATATTGAAAGCAGGAAGCCCACTTGTTATATCTGATTCGACTTCTATCTTATAACCGTTTAATCCTACAAGAGAAACCGTTTTTGTTTTTGAATACATAATGACTCCTGTTAATTTATATCTTTGATTAAATTATAGTTAAGCTTTTATAAAAAATCAAATAGTTATATTAAAAATAAATTTATTATAAATTTATTAATAGAAATTTGAATTTTAAAATAATTTTCTTAATATAAAAACTAAATTCTTTATAGTTTTATAAGTAGTTATTTTTTTCAGTTCTTCTTATTTCATTTTTTATGAGCCTTGAAGCGGCATTTGAAAAATTTAATGCCGAATCTATTTTTGCAAATCTATTTTTATATAGAAAAGTAGCGTTTTTAATTGTTTCATTATCCTTATCACTATTATTTGAATTTATAATAGCAGCTATATTTATTCTTTGTTTTCTAATTGCATCAAGTTCTTTTTTGCTATCCAAAAGGGCATCTTTGCCATCATAAGATTTATTTATTGTAAATGTCTTTGTATACAAAGGCTTTATATCAGAAGGTGAGGCGTCAGACATTATTAATAGAAGATGATTTCTTCTTTGTCTTTTCTCTAATAATTTTTGAAATCCTCTAAATGCTAAGCCATCTCTATTCCAACCTTGAGCATGATAGCTAAAAATTTTATCTTTAGATGGGCTTTCATCAAAATCTTTAAGAATAGTTAGAATCGTATAATTATTTACACTGCAATAGGTTGTTATTCTTATAGGTATATTGCATATTTCAAGACTTCTAGCTAGAATATAAGCTTGGATTGCCAAATCTTGTTGATAACTTAACAAAGAAGCGGAACCATCTATTAATAAATCTATTGACATTGAAGAGACTTCCCTTGTAGATTTTATTGAAAAAATATGATTTTCGTTAGGAAGTTTTGATTTCCAAGCTATGTTTCCAATTAAATTGCCATGATCTGATATTAAATCATAACTTTGTGTATTTGAGATAAGGCTTGAATTTATTTTTCTAGATAACTCTCTTATTTGCTTGTTATAATTTAGCCTATTTTCTTGAAATTTCTTTTTATTTTGTTCTATTGCTAGTTTTTCTGCATTATCATCTGATATTTTTTTGCTATCATAATTAAATTTTGTAAACCAAAGTCTAGATTTCTTATGAGAATCTGTGCAATATTTATCTATTGTATCTAGGTATTCATTTTTGGGAAGCATTGATTTTCCAAATAATTTTTCTATTTTTTGTTCTTCTTTTAAAGAATTTCTATTAGATATTGAATATATAAAAGAATAAAAAGAGCTTTTATTTTCTGATTTATTTTCTGAAAATACATAAGAAGGCTTAGTGGATCTTTCTAATGGGTAGAAATTAACCTTAGAAAAGCTTTTTCTTATTATATTAGAAGCTTTATTTGGTTTTTTATCTGGTTTAAATTTCAAAAATTTTTTATATGTATCTACTAAAGAATTTTTAAAATCAATAAACTCTATATCTTCTTTGAAAATAAGGCTATCATAGATTTTTCTATCCCTACCTTTTAATGGATTTTTTTTGATATTTAGAATGTCTTTCATTCTTTGAGTTTGGACATTAAATACAAGGACATTATGAAGGGCAAGCTTTCTTCTAAATAAATCATTTCTATCCATTAGAAAATTCTTTGCATAAACCTTTCTTAAATCGTTAAGAACAGGTCTTTTTTTAACTTCTTTTCTAAAAAGCAAATCTTCTAATGCCATCCAAGTTAGAAAATCATAGGTTTCTTGCTTGGCGGAACCTTTCCAAAAATCAAAAAGAGAATTGATATTTTCCTTACCATAGTATTTTACAGAAAGTCCAATAATCATATTAAAATAGAAATCAGGATTTCCCCTTAAATCATATCCTGTAAATGGTGGAAAAAAGTCATATTTATCTGCTAAGTTCCATATAGTATTAAATATTCTTTTTTGTGTTGCATTAGAAAAGTCACTCATTTTATCAAATCTTTCTTTTTATAATATATTAGTTTCAAATATATCATTATAATATAAAGCTTTATTAAATCTTGCTTTTATCAAATCTAGGATTAGATCTCTTTCAAATTCATCAAAAAGTTTATTTACAATAGTTAATTCCAAAGCCTTATCTAATGATATTCCTTCTTTTACTAGATCAACTGCATCAAATATTCCCCTCAAATCTGGAGCAGAATCAGAAGTTTCACCTGCCTTTGCTTTGTTCTTTAGATCAAAGAATAATAGAGAAAGCTGGTTTATATAATCTGTTTTCATATTTGGATATTCTGTCTTTATAAGTTTGTGTAAATTATCTTCTTTTATAGTTGGCATTTGTATTACAACAAATCTTGATAACAAGGCTTCATTTAATTCTCTAGTTCCTTGATAATCATAATTCATCGTTGCTATAAATCTTGTAGCTGGATGAAGATTTATATTTTCATAACCTGGAACATCTATAATTCTTCTATAATCTAGACTTGCATGCAAAACCGCAATAGCTTCATTTTTAGCCATATTTATTTCATCTAATATGGCAAATCCACCATATTTTGCAGCACTATATATAGGGCCTGGCCTAAATTCTACATTGCCGTTTTTTAGAGTATCTGTTCCTATTAGGATTGAAGCATCCATATTGATATGAAATGAAGCTGTCCATATAGGTCTTTGAAAAGCCATTGCGAGATTTTCACTTAATACATTTTTACCTGTTGATTTTTCTCCAACTAATAATAAGTTTTTGCCAGCAAGTATAGCTGCAGAAGCCTCATTCCAGACATCTATACCTATATATTTAAAATGTGGGTTAGGGATTCTTGATATAAATCTTTCATCTGTTTTGTACTTTTTTCTAAAATCAATTATTTTATCGTCTAACATAATTACCTCTATATATAGTATACACTTTTTATAAATTATGATTTCATTTTAAAAACAAATAATTTAGCTGTTGGATTATAAAATCCGTATTGATATAATAATGTAAGTAGTATTAGAAAAGATAATTATATAAATTTAAAATAAAGGAGTTACAATGACAGATAATAACCCAAGACATATAGGGATAATACTTGATGGAAATGGCAGATGGGCTAAGAAAAGGCATATGCCAAGAACGTATGGACATAAGAAAGGCTCTGAGAGAGTTTTTGATATAGTTAGATATTGCAATGAATTAGGAATTAAGTATTTAACTTTGTATGCTTTTTCAACAGAAAATTGGAAAAGGCCGAAAGACGAGGTTAATTTTCTTATGAATTTAATTTCTGTTTTTATAAATGATAAGCTTGATGAAATTCATAGACAAAATTGCAAATTAAGAGTTTTAGGAGATACTTCAATTCTTCCAAGTTCTGCAATAGAATATATAGAAAGAGCAAAGAAAAAGACAGAAAATAATACTGGATTAAACTTAAATATCGCAATTAATTATGGTGGAAGGGATGAGATTGTAAAAGCTGTAAAAGATATAATAAAAGAAGGTATTGATCCTTCTAATATAGATGAAGATACTATATCAAATCATCTATATACCAAAGGAATGCCAGATCCAGATTTAATTATAAGAACGGGTGGAGAAATTAGAATAAGCAATTTTTTAATTTACCAACTTGCTTATAGTGAATTTTATTTTACAGAAGTGCTATGGCCTGATTTTGACAGAGAACAATTAGACTTAGCAATAGAAAATTATAAACATAGATTTAGAAGATTTGGAGGATTAAAATGAAATTTCTTTCTAGAGTAATAGGTGGAGCTTTTATAATAGCTATTTTAGTAGCTATAACATTAATTGGAAGAACTGCACTTTTTATAGGAGTTACCGTATTTTCATCTATTGGATTGTATGAGATAAGACGTTGCTTTAAAAATATGAGTTATAACTTCCCACTTGTATTGGCACTTATTTTTAATCTTATGATTATGATCACTGCTTTTTTGAATAGCAATAATTTGTATATATTTGTATTAGTTCTTATAACAATGATTACATTAGTTTATATGACATTTAACAAAAGATATAGACCAGTTGACCTTGCAGTTATGTTTTTCTCATTATTGTATGTGTCATTTCTTATGAGTCACATGCTAAGGTTTAATAGCACAAAGTATCATTGGCTTTTATATATATATGCTTGGGGAACAGATACTTTTGCATATCTTGTTGGATCTAAAATTGGAAAGCATAAGATAGAATTAGTTTCTCATATAAGTCCTAATAAGACACTTGAAGGATCTATTGGAGGAGTTGTAGGATGCTTAATCCTAGCTTTAATATATAATGCTTATGCAAATCTTGGGATAAATGTATTTCTACTCATATTATTTACAATAGTGTGTTCTATACTTTCACAGATAGGCGATCTTATAGCGTCTTTTATTAAGAGAAAGGCGAATGTAAAAGATTATGGTAATCTAATAATGGGACATGGTGGAATACTTGATAGATTTGACAGCATGCTTTTTATTAGTCCAATCGTCTATTTTATAACACTAATTTAAGGAGTTAGAATGGTTTTTACAATAGTAATATCAATACTTTTGTTTTTATCATTGGTATTGATACATGAATGGGGACATTTCATAATTGCAAAAAAATCTGGAATAAAGGTAAATGAATTTGCAATTGGAATGGGTCCTTCAATTTATAAAAAGCAAAAAGGAGAAACTTTATATAGAATAAATATCTTTCCAATAGGGGGCTATTGTGCAATGGAAGGAGAAGAAGATGGAAGTGATGATCCTAGAAGCTTTAATAATGCAAGTCCAGTAAAAAGACTTTTTACAGTACTTGCAGGTCCTTTTATGAATATAGTTCTTGCAATAGTTATTTATTCTATCGTGGTTTTTAATACAGGAGTTGCTTCTCCTACAATAGGAAATATTATGGATGATTCACCTGCTGCTATGAGTGGCTTAAAGGCAGGGGATACTTTCTTAGCTATAGATAATGAAAATATTCAAGAGTTTTCGGATATATCAGAAATTTTAGCTAAGCATAAAGAAGGCGAGAGCCTTACAGTAACTGTATTAAGAGATAATGAAAAGATGAATTTTGATATAAAGCCAGTAGAAGAAGAGGGAAGACTTGTTTTGGGTGTAGAATCTGCTCCTAGAAAAGTCGGATTTTTCGAAGCAATCAAGATAGGTTTTATTCAAGCCTTTACAATGCTTGGAATGATAGTTAAAATACTTGGAGCATTATTTACAGGAAAGATAGGACTTTCTTCACTTAGTGGTCCAGTAGGAGTTGTAAAAGAGCTTGGCAATCAAGCACAAGTTGGGTTTTTAAATCTTCTTAATTTCTTTGCATATATAAGCTTAAACTTAGGATTTTTCAATCTTATACCAATTCCAGCGCTTGATGGTAGCAAGATTTTATCATCATTATATGAAATAATAACTAAAAAGAAAGTAAATAAGAAGCTTTCCATGATTGCAACAGAAGTTGGATTTGTGTTCTTATTGGCGTTAATATTTATTGTTTCTGTAAAAGATATTATGAATTTATTTTAAGAGGTGTTTATGAGAAAAGTTACAAGAAAAGTCATGGTTGGAAATGTTGCTGTAGGTGGAAATTCTCCTATAACAGTTCAATCAATGACAACAGAAAAAACTTCAGATATAGATAAAGTTGTAAATCAAATACTTGAATTAAAAAAAGAAGGCTGTGATATATCAAGATCAGCAATAAATTCAATAGAAGATGCTAAGGCAATTCCAATAATAAAGGAAAAGACTCAAATTCCTTTTGTAGCAGATATACAGTTTGACTATAAGCTTGCAATTGCTGCAGTAGAAAATGGCTGTGACTGTCTTAGAATTAATCCAGGTAATATTGGAGATAAAGAAAAAGTAAAAATACTTGTAAATCTTTGTAAAGAAAAGAACATTCCTATAAGAATAGGAGTAAATTCAGGATCGATTCATAAAGATTTATTAGAAAAATACAATGGAGTAAATATAGATTCTCTAGTATATAGCGCAATAGAAGAAATCAAAGTTTTAGAAGAGATGGATTTTTATGATATCATAATTTCAATAAAATCAAGTGATGTTAATATGATGATTGATGTAAATAGAAAAATAAGTGAACTTGTAGATTATCCATTACATCTGGGAGTTACAGAGGCAGGTCCACTATTTCAAGCAACAGTAAAATCATCTATTGGAATAGGAACTCTTCTAAAAGAAGGTATAGGAGATACAATTCGTGTATCAATAACAGGTAATCCAGTAGAAGAAATAAGAGTTGGAAAAGAAATTCTTAGAGTATTAAATTTAAGAAATGATGGAGTTGACATAGTTTCTTGTCCTACTTGTTCAAGAACTACAGTCAATTTGGATAAGATAGTAAATGAAGCACAGGAGAAATTAAGAGAAATAAATTCAAATAAGAAAGTTGCCATAATGGGCTGTCCTGTAAATGGACCAGGTGAGGCAAAAGAAGCAGATTATGGAATAGCTTGTGCCAATGGATATGGATTTTTGTTTAAAAAAGGAATTACATTAAAGAAAGTTAAAGAAGAAGATATAGTAGAAGAATTGGTATCTCTAATAAAAAGTGAGATGGATAAATGAGCATAGACTTATCGACTATAGTAGAATCTGAACCTAAGAAATTTTTTGTAAAAAAAGCTATTTATCATAAAGAAACCAAAAGTGTCGATATAATTATAAGAACAAAGGAAAATTTTACCAAAGAATTAGAAGATAGATTAAAAAAAGCCTTAGATTTTGTAGATGTAAATATAGAAATAGAGAAGATGGAAGATATCAATCTTAAAGACTACAGAGCAAAAAGATTAAGCGATATCGACAAAGAAATAAAAAAAGCACAAGAAAAAGAGAAAAAGGAAGAAAAGGCGAAAGAAGAATTTCTAAAATATGGGAAAAAATCTAATCTAGATATCATAAATATAGAAGAAATTTATGACAAAAAGGGACTTAAAGTTGCTGTTAGAGGGAAAGTATTTGGAATAGAAGAATTTGTCACAAAAAGCAATACATCAATATTTTCTTTTGACTTAGAAGATGAAACAGATGCTATAGGTTGCAAGATCTTTATAAATAAATCAAATAGAGATAAGTTCAACTCTTTTAAAGATAAGATATGGGTTGAAGTAGAAGGTGTCTTAAACTATGACCAATACAAAAAAGAAGACACATTAATAGTAAACTCACTTCATCAGATAAATGAAAAGTTAACTACAGATAATAGCAAAGAGAAAAGAGTAGAACTTGAAGTTCATACCAAAATGACAAATATGGATGGATTTGTCGATAGAAAAGATCTTTTAAAAACTTTGAAAAACTGGGGCCATGATGCAATAGCAATCACAGATACAGAAACAGTCCAATCTCTTCCAGATTATTATGATGAATACACTTCCAATGGAATAAAGGTACTAGAAGGAGCAGAGTTTCTTTTAGTAGATGACAATCTAAGAATTCTTACTAATCTAAGTGGAGAGAGTATACAAGAAGATAAGGATTTTATTGTATTTGACTTAGAGACAACAGGACTTTCAAGATACAGAAATGAAATTACAGAAATAGGAGCTGTAAGAGTTCATAATATGCAGATTGTGGATGTTTATAATGAACTGGTAAATCCAAAAGTATTCATTCCTCCTGAAATTCAAAAACTTACAGGGATAACTAATGAAATGGTTAAAGATAAGGATACGATAGATAAAGTCCTTCCAAGGTTTTTTGAGTTTTCAAAAGATGCTTATTTTGTAGGACACAATTCGGATTTTGATATAGGATTTGTAAGAGAAAAATCAAATAGATTAGGATGTGATTTTAATCCTATATATCTTGACACACTTCCAATGGCAAGAGCTTTATTCCCTAAGCTTAAAAATCATAAGCTAGATACAATTTCTAAAAAATTAAATGTATCATTAGAAAATCATCATAGAGCCTCAGATGATGCAACAGCTACTGCACATGCACTTATAAAGATGATGAATCTTTTAAAGGAAAGTCAAAATATCACATTAAATAATATAAACTCTCTAACTACAGATTATCCTATAGAAAAACACGAAGATTTTAGCTTAATTGCATTTGCAATGAACAAAGAAGGACTTAGAAATTTATATCATTTGATTTCAGAATCTAGATTGCATTATTTCTCTGTTGAAGCAAAAACTCCAATAAGTTTGATTAAAAAATATCATAAAGGATTACTTGTTGGAAGTGGAGGACATCAAGGATTATTGTTTAATGCAATAAAAAGAGGTTATCCTGATTCATATATAGAAAAAATCTGCAATTTATTTGATTTCTATCAAATAGAGCCTCTTGGCATATTTGAAGATGCAATAGAAAAGGGCTTATTCAAAGATCAAAATCAGGTAATTGAGATAAATAAGAAGATAATAGAACTTGGAGAAAAGCACGATAAGTTAGTCGTAGCTACAGGTGGAGTTAGATATCTAAATAAGAAAGATTATATATTAAGAAACTTACTTCATAAGGGACAATTTAGAAGATATAAGGAAAATAGACCTTTATATTATCTTAGAAGTACAGATGAGATGCTTAAAGAATTTGACTATTTAGATGAAAAGACAAAAAGAGAAATTGTAATCTATAATACTCAAAAAATAAGAGATATGCTAGAATCTATTAGGCCTATTCCAAAAGGAACATTTCCTCCGAAAATCGAAGGAAGTGATAAGATGCTTAGAGATACAACATATAAGAAAGCAAGAAGCATCTATGGAGAAGACTTACCCGAAATTGTAGAGACAAGACTTGAAAAAGAGCTAAATTCAATTATTACAAATGGATATGCCGTTTTATATATAATTGCTAAAGAACTTGTGGCAAAGTCAAATAAAGATGGATATCTAGTAGGTTCTAGAGGATCTGTAGGATCTTCATTCGTAGCTACAATGGCAGATATTACAGAGGTTAATCCTCTAGTGCCTCATTATATTTGTCCAAATTGTAAGCACAGTGAGTTTATAACAGATGGAAGTTATGGATCTGGTATTGATTTACCGGAAAAGAAATGCCCAAAATGTGGAGCAGAATTAAAAAGAGACGGTCATGATATACCTTTTGAAGTTTTCTTGGGATTTGAAGGTGACAAGGAGCCTGATATAGACTTAAACTTTGCTGGAGAATATCAACCTACAATTCATAAATACACAGAAGAATTTTTTGGAAAGGGCAAGGTATTTAGAGCAGGTACTATTGGAACTATCCAATCAAATACAGCCTATGGATATATTTCAAAATATGAAGAAGAAAATGGAATAAAGTTTACAGAAGCACAGATTAGAAAATACCAAAGAGGACTTGAAGAAGTAAAAAGAACTACAGGACAACATCCTGGAGGACTTATGATAGTTCCAAAAGAAAATGACATTCATGAGTTTTCGCCAATTCAATATCCTGCAGATGATCCTGTTGGAGATATAAAGACAACGCATTTTACTTATAATATGATGCATGGAGTAATACTAAAACTAGACCTACTAGGTCATGATGTTCCATCAATTATAAGAAGCTTGCAAGATTTGACTAATACTAATCCTTTGAATATAAAGATGAATGATAAAAATGTCATGGATATATTCTCATCTACCAAATCTCTTAATATAAAGCATGATTATTCTAATAATGATATAGGAACATTGGGAATTCCTGAATTTGGAACTCATTTTGTAAGAAGCATGCTAAAGGATATTTCTCTTAAAGAGTTTGCAGATATGACAAGAATATCTGGATTATCTCATGGTACAGATGTATGGCTTAACAATGCACAAGATCTAGTAGTAAATAAAACAGCAAGCTTTGATCAGATAATATCTACAAGAGATGATATTATGCTTTCTCTTATTCAAAAAGGTCTTGATAAGAAAAAGTCATTTAGCATAATGGAGAAGGTAAGAAAGGGAAAGGGACTATCTGAAGAAACTCTACAATATATGAAAGATAGTGGAGTAGAACAATGGTATATAGATTCTTGTCTAAAGATAAAATATCTTTTCCCAAAAGCTCATGCCGTAGCATATTGCTTAATGAGTTATAGAATAGCATATTATAAGGTATATTATCCAGAAGCTTTCTATTCAACATATTTTAGTACAAAGCTAAACGACTTTAGTTATTCAACAGTAATAAAAGGATTAGCTTATATAAAAGATGCATTGAAAGAGACAGCTGAAGAGATAAATCCTACACAAAGGGAGAAATTATTAAGGCAATCTCTTGAAGTTGCAGAAGAAATGTATGCAAGAGATATAGAAATTTCTAAGGCTGACTTGTATAGATCAGATGCTATAAAATTTCTTCCAGATGGCAAAAACAGAATTCTACCTCCTTTATCTGCAGTAGATAATGTATCAGAAGCTATGGCAAAAGATATCGTAATACAAAGAGAAAAAGGAGAATTCATATCAATTGAAGATCTAAAAAACAGAACTTGTCTAAACAAAAACGCAATAGACTCTCTTAGAAATCTTCATATAATTGATTCATTACAAGAAGAAAATCAAATAAGCCTTTTTGATTCTTTATAATTTTGTAATTTAAAGATCAAATGGTATAATAAAAGTAACAAAGAGTGGATAACCACTCTTTTAATTTTTAATGAGGTGAATTTAGTGAATATCGAAGAACGCTTAAAAGAAGAATTTGAAGAAGATATTAATAACTTAGGATATGAACTTGTAGATATAGAGCTAAAAACGGATAATTCGGGAAGATTTCTTCGTTTTTACATATATAAACCTATTGGAATAACAGCAGATGATTGTGAGAAAGTAAGTAAATTTATAGATCCAAAGCTAGACGAATTAGATCTAATAAAAGGAGCTTACTATCTTGAAGTGTCTTCACCAGATCTTAATAGAGCTTTTAAAACAAAAAGAGATTTTGAAAGAACAAAAGGACAGTTGCTTGAAATAAAGACAAAAACTGGTGAGGTGTATTTAGCAAGATTTAAGGAATTTTTAGAAGATAAGTTAGTTTTTCAAAACGATACGGCGATTATAACATTTGATAAAGAAGAAATAAAAACAGTAAAGATAGCTATTGTTTTCTAGGAGGAGAGATGAATAAGGATTTTATATTAGCTTTAAATGAGCTAGAGAAAGAAAAGGGTATAGAAAAGGAAGTAATACTTGATGCTCTAGAAAAAGCTCTAATAAAAAGCTATCAGAAAAACTATGACAATAACGAGAATGTAGAGATAAAAATAGACAGCGAAACAGGCAAAATAAATGTCTACTCAAAAAAAGAAGTAGTAGAAGATATTAAAGATCCTGTATTAGAAATAAGCTTAGATGATGCAAGAAAGATAAATTCAAAGTATGAAGTAGGCGATGTGGTAAATATAGAAATAGCGCCTAAGGATTTTGGAAGAGTTGCAGCACAGACTGCAAGAAATATAGTTATTCAAAAAATTCGTGATGCAGAAAGAGATCTTATTTACAATGAATACTTGGATAAGGAAAGAGAAATTATAACAGGCCAAGTCCAAAGAGTAGATAAGTACAATGTATATTTTAATCTTGGAAAAATCGAAGGAGTTATGCCAAGTAAAGAGCAAATTCCAACAGAAACTTATGAGATAAATGATAGATTAAAGCTTTTTATAAAAGAAGTCAAAAACACAACGAAAGAGCCACAGATAATTTTATCTAGAGTAAATCAAGGGCTTGTAACAAGATTATTTGAATTAGAAGTTCCAGAAATTACAGAAGGAATTATAGAAATATTCTCAATAGCAAGAGAAGCAGGTTCAAGAACAAAGATTGCTGTATTTTCAAATGATGAAAATGTTGATAGCATTGGAGCATGCATTGGATATAAGGGAAATAGAGTAAATGTAATAGTTGAAGAGCTTAGAGGAGAAAAGATCGATATAATTGATTGGAATAAAGATGTAAAAGTCTTTATTAAAAATTCCCTGAATCCAGCAGAAGTTATAGATGTATTGATAAATGAGAAGAACAAGCAATCATTAGCAATAGTAAAAGATGACCAATTATCACTTGCTATTGGAAAAGAAGGACAAAATGTAAGACTTGCAGCAAGACTTACAAATTGGAAAATTGATATAAAAAGCGAACAAGAGTTCAACAATCTAACACAAGAAAAGATCAATGAAATACTTGGAATAGTTGAACAAGATAACGAAGATATCGATGAATATAATGAAATAGAACAAGTAGAAGAGCAAGAAGAAATAACAGAAAATTCAGATGAAATTTTAGGAGAAGAGGAAGATTTCTAAAATGAAAACGAAAAAAATTCCACAAAGACAATGTGTAATTTGTAGGGAAAGTAAGCCTAAGAAAGATTTGATTAGAATTGTTAGAAATAAAGAAGAAGGAGTCTTAATAGATCCTACTGGCAAGAAAAATGGCAGAGGAGCATATATTTGCAAAGATATTAAGTGCATATCAAAAGCTAAAAAGACTCATAAATTAGAAAATACATTAAAAACTAAAATACCAGAAGATATTTATCAGGAGATAGAATCTTATGTAAAAGAATGAGGTGATTGAATGGCTAATAAAAAAGTTAGAATATATACATTAGCAAAAAAATATGAAATGTCTGCAAAAGATATGATAGAAACTTTAAATAAAGAATTTGGATTAGATGTAAAATCTCACATGTCGGTTATAGGTGGAGAAGAGCTTGAGCTTATAGAAGAATATTTTAATGAAGATGAAAAAGAATCTAAAAGCGAAGAAAAGCAAGAAAAAAGACAAAAAAAGCCTAAAAACAACAGAGATTTTGAAAATGATAATATAGAAAATCCAAAGAACAAAAAGAAGTCCAAAAAAGACAAAAATAAAGACAAAAACAAAAAATCTAATAACAAAAAACAAAACAACAAGAAAGAAGAAAAGAAAGAAGAAAGTGGTGCAATAGAAGTTCCAGATAAAGTAACAGTAAGTGAATTTTCAAGATTAATAGGTAAAGCACCTACTGAAGTAATTACAAAATTAATTCAACTTGGGGATATGAAGGGATTAAATGATGTAATTGACTTTGATCAAGCAGAGCTTATAGCCATGGACTTTGATATTGAGATTAAAAAACTTGTAGAACTTGATGAAACAGAAAGACAAAAGCAAGATTTGGACTTTGAAGATAAACCAAGAGATCTAAAGCCAAGACCACCAGTTGTTTCTGTAATGGGACATGTTGACCATGGTAAGACATCTTTGTTAGATGCAATAAGAAATACACATGTAACAAGAGGAGAAGCAGGAGGAATCACTCAGCATATAGGAGCTTCTGTTGCAAACTTTAACAACAAAAAGATAGTATTCTTGGATACACCAGGACACGAAGCTTTTACACAAATGAGAATGAGAGGCGCTCAATCAACAGATATAGCCATATTAGTAGTTGCTGCAGATGATGGAGTAATGCCACAGACAATAGAGGCAATAAACCATGCAAAAGCTGCAGATATTCCAATAATAGTAGCCATTAATAAAATTGATAAGCCAGAAGCTAATCCACAAAGAGTTCTAAATGAATTGACAGAACAAGGACTAGTACCTGAAGAATGGGGCGGAGATACAATAGTAGTTAAGGTATCTGCAAAAACAGGTGAAGGAATAGATGAGCTTTTGGAGATGGTTCTTCTAGTTGCTGAAATGAAAGAACTAAAGGCTAATCCAAAGAGAAGAGCTGTTGGAATTATAGTTGAAGCACAGCTTGATAAATCTAGAGGAACAGTTGCAACAGTTCTTGTTCAAAAAGGAACACTAAGAACTGGAGATTATGTAGTAACAGGATCAAGCAGCGGAAGAGTTAGAGCAATGTTTAACTTCTTTGGTAAAAACATCAAATCAGCAGGACCATCTATGCCAGCACAAATTCTAGGACTAAGTGAGGTTCCAGAAGCAGGAGATCACATTTATAGTGTAGCTGATGAAAAGACTGCAAGAGAATATGCTGATAGAGCAAAAGAGAAGAAACGTGAAGAACATCTAAAAGAAAAAAGCAATGTAAATCTTGATGATCTTTATTCTAATATTCAAGAAGGAGATTTGAAAGAATTAAATATAATAGTAAAAACAGATGTTAAAGGAACTGTAGATGCTGTATCAAATTCATTCTTAAAGCTTTCAAATGATGAAGTAAAAGTAAAAGTAATCCATGCAGCAGTTGGTGGAATTACAGAAAGTGATGTGTTATTAGCACAAGCATCAAATGCTATTATAATAGGATTTAATGTAAGACCTACTCAAGGAGCCTTAGAACAATCAAAAGAAGCCGGAATAGATATTAGAACATATAATATAATATATGAGGCAATTGAAGATATAGAAAATGCTATCAAAGGAATGCTTGCTCCTAAGTTTAAAGAAGTAGTTCTTGGAAGAGCAAAAGTAAAAGAGACATTTAGAATACCAAGTGTTGGAATGGTAGCAGGAGTAATAGTTACAAATGGCCTTATAAATAGAAATTCAAAAGTTAGACTATTAAGAGATAATGTTGTAGTTTTTGAAGGAAATATTTCAAGTTTAAAGAGATTTAAAGATGATGTCAAAACTTTAAACAATGGATATGAGGGCGGAATAGGACTTGAAAAATTCAACGATGTTAAAGTCGGAGATTTCATGGAAGCCTATGAATTACAAGAAATAGAGAGATAGATATGGATAAAAGAAGAACAAAAAAAATATCTACAGAAATGCAAAAGCAAATCTCAAAGATTCTTCAAAATGATATAAATGATCCAAGACTAACAGATAATATGGTATCTGTTACTGATACTGAAGTTACAAATGATTTGGCTTTTGCAGATATATATATTTCAGTCTTAGGCGATAAGAAAGTTAAAGATGAAGTATTTGAAGCATTAAATCAAGCAAATGGTTATATAAAAAATCTAATAGGCGAAAGAATGAGATTAAGATCTATGCCAGAATTTAGATTTAAGCTTGATACATCAATTGAACATGGAATATATATAGATCAATTGATAAAAGAAACAATTGAAAAAGATGAAAGAAGTCATGTAGATGATGATAAGTAATGATAAATTAGAAATCCTAAAAAATTTAATAGATAATTCTAATAGTATAGCACTTGCAACTCATATAAGACCTGATGGAGATGCTTTAGGTTCAATACTATCTTTTACACGAGCACTAAATTCTATAGATAAGAAAGCAGATATAATAAAAAATAGCGAAATACCAGAATATCTTAATTTCTTATATGATAAAGATTTATACAAAGAAAATGATGGAGTATATGATTTATTCATAGTTCTAGATTGCTCTGAGATAGATAGAATTGGAGATGCACAAAAGGTTTTTGATAAAGCAAATAAAAAGGTTGTAATAGATCATCATGTAAAAGGCGGAATAGATGGGGATTTAAGATTAATATATGAAAAATCTTCATCTACATGTCAATTGGTTTATGAAATATTAAACTATCTTGATGTGGAATTTACAGAAAGTATATCAAGTAATCTTTTTACTGGAATATGTACAGATACTGGAAGATTCATGTACGAAAATGTAGATAAAGATACACATATTGCAGCAGGCGATTTACTAGAAAAAGGTGCTAAAAGTCAAGAAATATTTAAAAATCTATACCAAAGTAAAAGCCTTAATGGACTTCAAATGGAAATAGATATACTATCTAGAATTAAATTTTTAAAAGATAATAAGATAGCATTTGTATATATAAGTAAAGAAGATACAAAAAAACATGGCATGGATATCTCAGATACAGAATATATAGTAAATATATTAAGAGATATAGAAGGTGTAGAAGTAGGATGCGTCTTAAAAGAATATGAAGATAATGAATACAAAGTAAGTCTTAGAAGCAAAAGCTATGTAGATGTTTCAAAAATAGCAAGAGAAAATAATGGCGGAGGACATATAAAGGCCTCAGGGTATAGTATTTTTGAAGAGTCTTGTGATAAAGCAGTTGATAAGATTTTAGAGACTCTTGGAGAAATTGAATGCTAAAAGGTGCAATAGCCGTTAATAAAGAAGTTGGTATTTCATCTCAAAAAGCTGTAAGCAAAGTAAAAAAGCTTCTTAGTGGAGAAAAAGTAGGTCATGCAGGAACTCTTGATTTAGAAGCAAGTGGTGTTCTTGTTGTCTTAATAGGAAAGGCTACTAGAATTAGCGATTATATAATGAATCAAGGCAAAGAATATATTGCAACGATAAAGTTTGGAGAAAAGACCGATACCCTTGATTATTCTGGAAAAGTAATTGCAAAAAGTGAAAAAGAAATAAGTAAAGAGGAATTTGAAAATAAGCTTTGTGACTTCAAAGGAGAAATATATCAGATTCCTCCTATGTATTCAGCTTTAAAAAAAGATGGGAAAAAACTATATGAGTTGGCTATTGAAGGAAAGAGCATAGAAAGAAAGAAAAGAAAAGTAAATATATATGATATTGAGCTTTTGGATTTTAACTTTCCATATGCAAAGATAAAAGTTAGCTGTTCTAAAGGTACTTATATTAGAACACTTGCTGATGATATAGGAGAAAGTCTTTTAACTTATGCTCATTTGGACTCTTTGGTTAGAACAAGAGTAGGCAAGTTTCTAATAGAAGATAGTATAGATAGTTCTAATTTATCTAATATTACTAAAGAAGATATAGAAAAACATATCATACCAATTGATAGAGCTTTATATAATATAGACTCTATTACAATTGATGATGATCTTTTTTCTAAAATCACAAATGGTATGAAGGTAGAATATAATTTAGAAGCTTCGGATAAAATCTATAAGATTTATTGTAAAAAAGAGTTTATAGGACTTGGAATTATAGAAAAGAATAATGGTAAGAATTTATTAAGAATGAAAAAGGTATTTTATGACAAGAGAAATTAAGATAATAGATTTAGATGAAAATTCGATTGATTTAACTGATAAAGTGATATCCCTTGGAGATTTTGATGGTCTTCATAGAGGGCACATGTCATTAATAGATAAAAATTTAGAGATTTCAAAAAAGTTTAATCTTGAACCATCGGTTTTATTTTTTAAGAAAAATTCCAAGGAAGTTTTCCAACATTTAAAATACAATTTATCATCACTTGAAGATAAGATAAGTATGGCCTTTGAAAAAGGAATATCAACCTTTGCACTTGTAAGCTTTAGTGATGAATTTAAAAATTTAAGTCCATATGATTTTATAAAGAAAATACTTGTAGATAGACTCAATGCAAAATATATAGTAGTAGGAGAAAACTTTACATTCGGATTAAAATCTAAAGGAAATGTAGAGTATTTAAAGAAATTAGAAGAAGAATTTGGATATAAAACTATAATTATTCCACTAAGAAAAGAAAATTCAGATATTATAAGCTCTACAACAATAAGAACTTATCTAAAGGATGGATTTATAGATAAGGCAAATAATTTATTAGGATATAATTATAAAATCAAAGGTAAAGTTATTTCTGGAGAAGGAAGAGGAAGAAATCTTGGTTATCCTACTGCAAATTTGAAATTAGATTTCAATTATGCTCTTCCAAAAAATGGAGTATACTTTACAAAAGTTTTTATAGATGATAAACAATATTTTGCAATGACTGATATAGGAACTAATCCTACATTTGAAGATCAAGAAATAAAAATAGAATCTTATATATTTGATTTTAATGAAAATATATATGGAAAGAAAATTATCTTAGAATTTATAGAATTTGTAAGAGATGATGTCGAATTTAAAAATGCAGATGAGCTTATAGATCAATTACATTTTGACTATAAAAATATAAGAGAAAAAATCAAAAATTATAAAAATTAACCGTTTACTTTTAATATAAATTGTGGTATCATGATAAAAGTGCTTATGCATAGTATATAGATTCCTCAACTTATGCTTTGTATATGCGTATTAAAAATTAGGAGGGAAATATGTTAACACCAGAAAAAAAACAAGAAATTATTAAAGAGTATCAACTCAAAGAAGGAGATACAGGTTCTCCAGAAGTTCAAGTAGCTATACTATCATACAGAATTAGTGAGCTTACAAATCACTTAAAAGCTAATAAAAAAGATCATAATTCAAGAAGATCTATGTATAAATTAATCGGACGTAGAAGAGGTTTGTTAAATTATCTACAAAATAAAGATCTTGAGAGATATCGTGATTTGATTAAAAGATTAAATTTAAGAAAATAATAAGAGCGGTTATCCCGCTCTTTATTTCTAGTTAGGAGAAACGATGGAGAAAATATACAATTATAGTTCGGAAAAAGGAAAAGATATAAAAGTTACCATAGGAAAAGTAGCTGAACAGACAAATGGAGCTTGTTTAATTCAACAAGGAGATACTATATTATTGGTAACTGCAGTTGCATCAGAAAAACCAAGAGAAGGAATAGATTTTTTTCCATTATTATGTGATTTTCAAGAGAAATTATATGCAGTTGGAAAGATTCCTGGAGGTTTTATAAAAAGAGAAACAAAACCTACAGATCAAGCTACATTGATTGCAAGACAAATGGATAGACCATTAAGACCATTATTCCCAGAAAATTTCTATAATGATGTTCAAATAATCGCAACAACATTATCAATGGATGACGATAATGAGCCAGGTTGCCTTGCCACAATAGGAGCATCTATTGCATTAGATATTTCTAATATTCCATTTAATGGACCAGTAGCAAGTGTTAGTGTTGGAATGATTGATGGAGAGTTTGTACTAAATCCAAATGAAGAGCAAAGAGAAAAGACAACTCTTGAGTTAACAGTATCTGGAACAAAAGATGCAATAAACATGGTTGAATCAGGAGCAAAAGAGCTTAGTGAAGAGACTATGCTTGATGCTATTATGTTTGCTCATGAAGAAATCAAAAAAATCTGTTCATTTATACAAAGCATAAAAGATGAAATCGGAAAAGAAAAAATGGAAGTTGGTTCAGACGGAATAGATCCTAAACTTCGTGAACAAATCGAGGATTTATATACACAAAGAATCAAAGATTCTATTAGAACAACTGACAAGGTTAAAAGAGAAGATGACATCTTAGAAATAGAAAATGAAGCTATAGAAAAATTTGAAGAAGACTATCCTGAAAGTGAAAATGAAATCAAAAAAATAATTGATAACATTATGAAACTTGAAGTAAGAAGAATGATTTCTATCGATAAAATTCGTCCTGATGGAAGAAAGATGACAGAAATTAGACCTTTGAGTGCAGAAGTTGGATTATTACCTAGAACTCATGGTTCAGGATTATTCCAAAGAGGACAAACTCAAGTTTTATCAGTAGCAACACTTGGATCTCCTCAAGATAAACAAGTTATAGATTCACTTAACAGAAAAGAAATCTCAAAAACTTATATTCATCAATATAATTTCCCACCATTTTGTGTAGGAGATATAAAACCATTGAGATCTCCGGGAAGAAGAGAGATAGGACATGGTAATCTTGCCGAAAGAGCACTTATTCCGGTTATACCTTCACAAGAAGAGTTTCCTTATACAATAAGAGTTGTATCTGAAGTATTAAGCTCAAATGGTTCAAGTTCACAAGCAAGTATTTGTGGTTCTACATTAGCTTTAATGGATGCGGGAGTTCCTATTAAAAAGCCTGTTGCAGGTATTGCTATGGGACTTATCAAAGAAGACGAGAATATTTCAATTCTTACAGATATACAAGGACTTGAAGATCACCTTGGAGATATGGACTTTAAGGTTGCAGGAACATCAGATGGAATAACAGCTTTGCAAATGGATATAAAAATAACAGGAATTACACAAGATATATTAAAAGAAGCTTTAAATAATGCAAAACAAGCAAGACTTCAAATTCTTGATGTAATAAAATCAGCAATTGATACTCCAAGAGAAGATATATCTAAATATGCTCCAAGAATACTTTCAATAGATATCAAACCAGACAAAGTTAGAGAAATAATAGGACCTGGTGGAAAAGTTATAAATCAAATAATTGATAAGACAGGCGTAAAAATTGAAACAGAAGATAATGGACATATCACAGTAACAAGTGAAACAACACAAGCAGGAAAGAAAGCTATAGATATGATCGAAGCTATAGCAAATGATGCTAAAGTTGGACAAATTTATGATGGAAAAGTATCAAGAATAATGAAATTCGGTGCCTTTGTAGAAATTGCTATAGGAAAAGAAGGATTACTTCATATTTCACAAATTAGTAACAAGCATGTAGACAAAGTAGAAGATGTTTTGAAAGTTGGAGATGAAATAAAAGTTATAGTTACAGAGATAGATAAACAAGGAAGAATAAATCTATCACACAAAGCACTTTTAAAAGAAGAAAAATCAGAAAATTAAACTTGTAAAAAAGCTGTCTCAATAGAGGCAGTTTATTTATTTTACAGTAATTAACATAAGATCTTTAAGTTTTAATTAAATTTTGGTTTATGTTATAATTACTTAGAGGTTAGAATAGATAGAAATGAAAAAACAAACCACTAGAAATACTAATAGAAACACAAAGAAAAAAAAGAATAATGAGAAAGATTTTGATTTAATATCTTTTTCAATTTTTATGATGTTTGTTTCAGTTGTTATTATGATTTCTGTAATAAGTAATAATACTGGATTATTAGGTGAGTACATAGGAAAGTTTTTTATAGCAAATTTTGGAATCATAAGTTATCTATTACCAATTATTATTTTTATAACTTTTTTAAATATTGTAAGAAAAAAAACTAATAAAAGAAAATTAATATTTGTATATATTTTAATGCTAATGACTATGGTATTGTTATCATCTAGATATTTGGCTAGTAATCTTAAAGATAGCATGAATTTATCTGAATATGAATTGGTGAGATCTGGAGGTAAAATCGGAAGTTTCTTGGCATTTTATCTTGAAGCTTTAATAGGAATTGTAGGAATTATACTTACATATATTTTCTTATTCGTAGTAACTTTAGTTGAGCTTACAGGAGGAAATTACGAGAAGTTTTTTTTGAATATAAAAAATTCTCTTATAAGATTTTTTAATTTTATCCAAAAATCTTTCTATAAATTAAAAAGAAAATATGAATTAAGAAAAACAAAAAGGGAAATCAAAGAAAATAAATCCAATAAAGAAAAAGATAATAAGAAGGATTTAGATATAAAAGAAAACTTCAAAGAAGAAATAGAAGAGAAAAAGAGCGAGCCTACTATAGTAAGATATGAGATGGATCAGATAAATTTTTCTGATATAAATAAAAATCTAAAGCGTAATTTCAATAATTATAATTATCCAAGTATAAATCTATTTGACGATAGAAGTCATAGTGAAGTAAAAAACAAAAAAGAATTTAGTGAAAATTCAAGAAAAATTGAAGAGACTTTGCAAAGCTTTGGAATAGAATCCGAGGTTGTCACAATAGATGTAGGGCCAACAGTAACTTGCTATGAATTAAAACCTGCAAGAGGAATTAAGGTAAGTAGAATTGTAAATCTAGCAGATGATTTATCATTAGCACTTGCAAGCTCTGATATAAGAATAGAAGCTCCAATTCCTGGCAAGCCATATGTTGGAATAGAAGTTCCTAATAGGAATATGGAAATTGTAGGACTTAAAGAACTATTATCATCTGATGCTTTTATAAGTTCTAAAGCAAAATTACCGTTTATACTAGGAAAGAGTACATCTGGAAAACCAATGGTATCAGATATTTCCAAAATGCCACATCTATTGATTGCAGGAGCTACTGGTTCTGGTAAATCTGTATGTATTAATACTATAATAATGAGTTTGATATACAAATTTTCACCTGAAGAGGTAAAGTTATTAATGATAGATCCAAAGATGGTGGAGTTAAGTGTGTATAATGGAATACCTCATCTAATAATGCCTGTTATATCTAATCCCAAAAAGGCAAGTTCTGCACTTTACTGGGCTGTTTCTGAAATGGAGAGAAGATATAAGTTATTTGGTAAATATTCTGTAAGAGATATTACATCTTACAAAAAGAGACAAGAAGATGATGATTCGATGGAAAATTTACCTTATGAGGTAGTAATAATAGATGAGTTATCAGATCTTATGATGGTAAGTGCAAACGAAGTTGAAGATTACATAATAAGACTTGCACAAATGTCTAGAGCTTGTGGAATTCATCTTATAATTGCCACACAAAGACCTACAGTTGATGTAATAACTGGTACAATAAAGGCAAATATACCATCAAGAATTTCTTTTGCAGTATCAAGTCAGATAGATTCAAGAACTATACTTGATATGTCGGGAGCAGAAAAGCTCCTAGGAAAAGGGGACATGCTCTTTTATGCATCTGATTTTATGAAGCCTGTTAGAATTCAAGGAGCATTTGTAAGTGACAGCGAAGTATCTAGAGTTGTAAATTCCATAAAAGAGGAAAACAAATCAGAATATGATGAAGAAGCTATCGAAAAGATAGAAGAAAATGTAAAGGTTGAATCTGAAGATTTAGAAGAAGATGAACTTATAGATGAAGCTATAGATATAATTTTAAATGAAAACACAGCATCTGTATCCTTGTTACAAAGAAAGCTTAGAATAGGATATGCAAGAGCTGGAAGAATTATAGATCAACTTGAAAAAAAGGGAATTGTAGGTGGATATGAAGGAAGTAAACCAAGGAAGGTATTAGTAGATAAAAGCTATTTAGAAGATAATAATTAAGGAGGGAAATATGAATATAGCAAACAAAGTTACAATGGTAAGATTGTTTTTAGTACCTGTTTTTATGATTGTATACCTAATTTTAGGTAATGACTACAACATAGCTGCGATTTTATTTACAGTGGCATCTCTTACAGATGCATTAGATGGACATTTGGCAAGAAGCAGAAATCTAGTTACAACTTTTGGAAAATTTGCAGATCCATTAGTAGATAAGCTTTTGACAATGGCAGCATTTGTTTTACTTGCAGGAAATGGTATTATTCCAAGTTGGGCTGTAGTTATAATAATTGCAAGAGAACTTATAATCACAGGATTTAGAACAATAGCAGCAAGCCAAAATATTACAATAGCAGCAAGCATTTATGGAAAAGCAAAAACTTTCACACAATGTATAGCAATTGTAATGTTGCTTTTGAATTCTCAATTCTTTGCTAAATTTGGAGTCGTTGTATTCTATATTGCAGTTGTTTTGACTATACTATCAGGAATTGATTATTTAGTAAAAAATAAAAAGGTTCTTGATTTAGAGAACATTTAAAGGAGTATTTATGGAGCAAAAAGATAAAGATAAAGCCTTAAGTCAAGCTTTTAAACAAATAGAAAAAAAATATGGAAAAGGATCCATAATGAGAATGGGAGATAGACCTAAGGTTAAGGTATCAGCCATACCAACAGGAGCTATAAACCTAGATTTGGCTTTGGGAATAGGTGGACTTCCAAGAGGAAGAGTCATTGAAATATTTGGACCAGAGTCATCTGGTAAAACAACACTCTCACTTCATTGTATAGCTGAAGATCAAAAGCTTGGAAATACTTGTGCATTTATAGATGCAGAACATGCTTTGGATGCTTCTTATGCTGAAAGACTTGGAGTTGATGTCAAAAATCTTATACTATCACAACCTGATACAGGAGAGCAAGGACTTGACATTGCAGAAAGCTTAGTTAGAAGTAATGCTGTAGATCTTATTGTAATAGATTCGGTAGCAGCACTTGTTCCAAGATCAGAAATTGAAGGAGAGATGGGAGATTCTCATGTTGGACTTCAAGCAAGACTTATGAGCCAAGCTCTTAGAAAGCTTACAGGAGCTATTTCAAAATCAAATGCCACAGTAATATTTATAAACCAGCTTAGAGAAAAAGTTGGAGTTATATTTGGAAGCTCTGAGACGACAACAGGCGGTAGAGCATTGAAATTCTATTCAAGTGTAAGACTTGATATAAGAAGAATTCAAGCTATAAAAGAAGGAGATAATGTAATAGGTAATAAGACTCGTGTAAAAGTTGTAAAAAATAAAGTTGCTCCACCTTTTAAAGTAGTTGAATTTGACATAATGTATGGAACAGGAATTTCTAAGGAAGGTGCCATACTAGATACAGCAGTTGATATGGATATAGTAGAAAAATCCGGAAGCTGGTATAGCTATAATGGCGAGAAACTAGGACAAGGCCGAGAAAATGTCAAAAATTATCTTAAAGAAAATGAAGATATAAGAAGTGAGATAGAAGGGAAGATTAGAAATTCTATAGAAGATTTGGATAGTGAAGAAGATAATATAGAAGAAAAAGAAGAAGAATAAATTCAAAACCCCAAGATTCATATTAGAAATCTTGGGGGTTTCTTATATAAAAAGCATTAAAATAATGGTTAATTAACATGATTTTATTAATATTTAAAATATAGTTTTAAATATAAATTGATAAATGATTTTTAACAATTGAAATTTTATGTTATAATAAAAAAGAGCAATGAGTTTATTAAATTTGTTTATTATATTTTAAATTCAAATTGCCTCAAAGATAGCACTAATTGGAGGTGATATTATTAATAATCCAGTAATTATTATAATTATCGCTATTGTTGCTTTCATATTAGGCTATGTCTATAGAAAAAAAATAGGAGAATCCAAGATAGGTTCTGCAGAGAATTTATCTAAGAATATACTTGACAAAGCGAATCGTGAAGCTGAAATCAAGAAAAAGGAAACTATTCTTGAAGCTACAAACGAAATTCAAAAACTCAAATCTGAAAGTGAAGATAAATTGAAACGAGAAAGAGACGAACTTGTAAAAATGGAAAATCGTCTTTTGAAAAAAGAAGAGAGTTTAGATAGTAGATCCCTATTATTTGACAAGAAAATGGATAATCTAACTAACGAGCAATCCAAAGTAAAAAGAAAAGAGCAAAGGATCGATGAATTAATACATGCTCAAGAAATCAAATTGCAAGAAGTAGCAGGTCTTACAAGAAATGAAGCAAAAGATATATTACTTGAATCAGTAAAAAAAGATAGCATTCATGAACAAGCTAAGATTATCAAAGAATTCGAAGAAAAAACAAAGAACGAATCTAAGAAAATTGCAAGAGAAATTATAACTACTTCAATTCAAAGATATGCAGCAGAGCAAGTTGCAGAAAGCACAGTTGCAGTAGTATTTTTGCCAAATGATGAAATGAAGGGCAGGATAATAGGAAGAGAAGGAAGAAATATCAGAGCATTTGAAACACTATCAGGAGTTGACTTAATAATAGATGATACCCCTGAAGCAGTAGTTATTTCAGCATTCGAACCTATAAGAAGGGAAATTGCAAAAGTAGCTTTAGAAAGACTCATACTTGATGGAAGAATAAATCCATCTAGGATAGAGGAAACACTTGAAAAAGCTAAAGATGAAATCGATCAAAGAATCATAGAGGATGGAGAAGAAGCAGCTGAGAAAGCTAGAGTAAATAATTTGCATCCTCAATTGGTAAAACTTGTAGGAAAACTCAAATTTAGAACTTCTTATGGTCAAAATGTTTTAAAACATTCAATAGAAGTTGCAAATCTTGCGGAAATGATGGCAAAGGAAATAGGAGCAAATCCGCAGACAGCAAGACGTGGTGGATTATTGCATGATATTGGAAAATCTATTGATCATGAAGTTGAAGGAACACATGTAGAAATTGGCGTAAATGCGGCTAAGAAATATGGTGAAAACAAATACGTAATTAATTGTATTGAATCTCATCATAATGATGTAGAGCCTATATGTGTTGAGGCTATATTGGTACAAGCAGCAGATACCTTGTCAGCTGCAAGACCTGGAGCTAGAAGAGAAACTTTTGAAAATTACATTAAAAGACTTGAAAATCTTGAGACAATTGCTAATTCATTTGAAGGCGTGGAAAAATCATTTGCGTTGCAAGCAGGTAGAGAACTTAGAATTATGGTAAAACCTGATAAAGTTTCAGATGATCAAATGATAGTTGTAGCAAAAGATATAGCTAATAAGATAGAAGATGAATTAGAGTATCCTGGACAGATAAAAGTCAATATAATTAGAGAATCCAGAGCAACAGAATATGCGAAATGATAAAGGGCAGTTAAATCTGCTCTTTTTTTAAAAGGAGATTGTATGAATATATCTAAAATAATGAAGAATATTGAAGAATCACAGACTCTAAAAATTTCTGCAAAGGCAAAAGAAATGGGAGATAAAGTTATAAACTTATCCGTAGGAGAACCTGATTTTAACACACCAGATTACATAAAAGAAGCTGCAAAAAAAGCAATAGATGATAATTTGACAAGATATACGGATGTTTCTGGTATAAAAGATTTAAGAGAGACTGTAGCTTTAAAATTTAGAGAAGAAAATAATATAGATTGTGATAAGGATAATATAATAGTTACAAATGGAGCTAAAGAAGCAATATTTCTTGCACTAAAATCAATTGTAGATAAAGATGATGAGGTTATTATTATAAATCCTTATTTTACAAGCTATCCGCAGATGATAAAACTTATTGATGCAGTAGCTGTTAGAGTTTCTGTTGAAAATTATTTTGATTTTAAAATAGATTATGAACTATTGAAAAAATATATTACAGATAAGACAAAATGTATTATAATTTGTTCTCCATCAAATCCTACAGGAATTGTATATAGCAAAGAAGAATTAGAAGAAATTTCTAAAATAGCTTATGAAAATAATATATATGTAATATCAGATGAGATTTATGAAGATATATTTTTTGAAGGAGAAAAATTTTCTATTGGATCTATAGATAAGTCAAAAGACTTAGTTATAACTATAAATGGAACGTCAAAGTCATTTGCAATGACAGGATGGAGAGTTGGCTTTGCATGTGCAAATAAAGATATAATAAAGGCTATGAAAAAAGCAAAAAGTCATATATCTTCTAATACAAATACTATAAGCCAATACGCATCACTTTTTGCTTTACAAAATAAAAAAGATCACAAAGATATATTTGAAAAAAGAAGAAGTGAATTTGAGAAAAGAAGAGATCTAATAATATCTAAAATCTCAAAATCAGATAAGATAGATGTAATTAGGCCAAAAGGAGCTTTCTACGCCTTTATTAAAGTAGATAATCTATTTGGATTATCATATAAAGATAATAAAATAAAAACAGATTTAGATGTATGTAATCTCTTATTAGATTATAAGAAAATAGCAGTAACTCCAGGTAGAGCATTTGGAGATAATAGATATATAAGAATCTCCTATGCTATAGACATAGAAAGCTTAGAGATTGCGATTGATAGATTGTTAGAATTTTCTAATGAAGCTAAATAATATGATTACAAAAATGAGATGAGATCTATAGAGATTTTATCTCATTTTTAATTTCCCATTTATTAAATGTTAGAATTAAAAGTAGATATACTCTGATCATTATTTTTGTTTAACATTTTGTCATCTTAAAAGCTTTATTAAAATATAAATCAAATTGCTTTATCACCTTTATGAATATGTGTAAATCATATATTTTATATTTATAGAAATAATGGTATAATGAAAAAAAGATATACAAGGAGATATACATGAAGGATAGTAAGAATAATGAATATAATAAATTGTATGATTGGGAAGAAGCTTCTAAACTTATAAATAAATATGTACTTCCTATTTTTGATGAACAAAAGGACATTAGATCAAAGAAAATAATAGATACATTGCCAGATGATATGTTAGATGATATTAAGAGAATAAAGATTCCTAAAAAGCCACAAGATCCAGATGAAATTATGAAAAAGGCAAATGATATAATTTATAATTATAGAATGAGATTAAATAATCCTAGATTTTTTTCTTTCATTCCAAATACTGTAAGTCCTTTCTCAATATTAGGAGAATTTATTAATTCAAGTTATAATCCATATGGTGGAGGTCATGCTAATAGTAGTGCGATTTCTTATCTTGAAAAATATCTTATGAATTGGATGGGATCTGTTGCAGGATATTCAGAAAAAGAACTTGGAGGACTTTTCGTATCTGGAGGTTCTATGGCAAATCTTACAGCTTCTGTTATTGCTAGAGATGAGAAGCTAAAAGAAGAAGATTATCCTCTAGCTACAGCTTATGTTTCAGCTCAATCACATTCTTCTGTGTCTAAGGGAATACATATAATGGGAATTAACAGAAAGAATGTAAGAAAGATAAAGACTGTTGGATTTATGATGGATATCAATGACCTTGAAGAAAATATAAAAAGGGATATAGAAAATGGATATAAGCCATTCTTAGTTGTTGGAACTGCTGGAACTACAAATACTGGTTCAATCGATCCTCTAGATGAAATAGCTGACATAGCAGAAAAATATAATTTATGGTTTCATGTAGATGGAGCTTATGGGGCAAGTTATCTTCTATCATCTCAAAGAGGTAAATTCAAAGGAATTGAAAGATCAGATTCTTTGACTTGGGATGCTCATAAAATGTTATTTCAAACCTTTGGATGTGCCATTATATTGTGTAAAGACAGGCAAGCTATGAGAAGAACTTATTCTCAAAATCCAGAATATCTAAAAGATGTAAGCACATCAGATGAATATGTAAATTTCTGGGATTTGGGAATTGAGATGAGTGTTCCTGCAAGAGGAATGAGATTGTGGTTTACTTTACAATTAGCAGGTACTGATTCAATAAAGGAAGCTTTAGATAAAACTTGTGAAAATGCTAAATTCTTTGAAGAAGAAATCAAAAAGCGTGATAATTTTGAAGTGGTATCTTCTGCAAATCTTAGTATATTAAATTTCAGATATTTTAACAAAAAATATAGTGAAGATGAATTAAATAGCATAAATCAAAGATTATCAGAGATGGGAATTGAAAGAGGATATGCTGTTTATTATACAACTATTCTTGATGGTAAAACCGTACTTAGAATTTGTAGTACAAATATGGCTCTTACTCATGATGAAATTATAAATATCTTAGATCAAATAGAAAAAGATATTGACAAATTAGCTTTATAAAAAATAAAAGGGGAATCCCCTTTCAGACTGTAGACAAAGCAGGTAGAAAATACAAAACCTACCTGCTTTTTAA
>JAUMZM010000070.1 GCA_030528125.1 Tissierellia bacterium | reverse complement strand
ATTAAAAAGCAGGTAGGTTTTGTATTTTCTACCTGCTTTGTCTACAGTCTGAGATATAATTATATAATTATATCTTTTTTTATTTGAAAAATATGTCTTGAGATTTATTAATTAAGGTGTTATACTTGAAACTGACAGAAGGTATTGATGCTAGAAATCGTTTCTTCAAATCACAAAATACATAGAACTAAAACAAAAAGTTCTAATAAAAATAAAATTATTAATAAGAATAAAATTTTTAATATAAATAATTGGAAAAGGTTTCTAAATATAACTCATCATATAACTTTTGTACGGTAATATAAATTCATGGAGGTAAATATGATTATAGGAATTCCAAAGGAAATAATGAAAGATGAAAGCAGAGTTGCAGCAGCACCAGAAGCAGTAGACAAATATGTAAAGGATGGCTTTGAAGTTATCGTTGAAAGCAAAGCAGGAGAGGGAGCATATTTTTCAGATGAAGATTACAAGAATTCTGGAGCAACTATAGTAGATGATGTAAAAGAATTATATGAAAAATCAGATATAATTTTAAAGGTAAAAGAACCTCTTTTTAATGAGAAGCTTGGAGTTCATGAAGTTGATATGATGCATGAAGGACAATATTTGATTACTTTTATACATCCAGCAGCACCAGTAAATCACGAAATGACTAAAAATCTAGCTAAAAAAGGAGTTATTTCATTTACACTTGATGGTGTACCAAGAATCTCAAGAGCACAGAATATGGATGCATTGACATCAATGTCTACTTGTGCAGGATATAAAGGAATTCTAATTGCAGCAAATCTACTTACAAAGTTCATCCCACAAATATTTACCGCAGTAGGAGTTATAAAGCCTGCAAATGTTTTAGTAGTAGGAACTGGAGTTGGTGGACTTCAAGCAATAGCAACAGCAAAAAGACTTGGAGCAAAGGTAAAAGCTACAGATATAAGACCTGATGCACTAGAGCAAGCAGGAAGCCTTGGAGCAATTACAATAGATTTAGGTATAGATAAAAATCTTGCAATAGGAGAAGGCGGATATGCTTTAAAATTACCAGAAGAAGAGCTTGTTAAAGAAAGAGAATTATTAAAAGAACATATAAAACAAGCAGATATTATTTTCTTATCAGCATTAGTACCAGGAAAACTTGCACCTGTTATAGTAACAGAAGATATGGTAAAAGAAATGAAAAAAGGATCTGTAATAGTTGATATTTCAATTGATCAAGGCGGAAACTGTGAGATTACACCTCCTGGAAAAGTAGAAGTAAAACACGGAGTATCACTTGTTGGAATTAAAAATATACCAGGAGAATTACCAACAAGCTCTACATGGATGTTCTCACAAAACCTATACAATCTTGTAAGCTATTTATTCAAAGATAATAAGCCTTCTTATGATATGGAAGATGAGATAGTTAAAAAATCTCTAACAACAATTGACGGAGAAATTGTCCATAAAGGAGCAAGAGAAGCTATGGGCTTATAGGTGATATTATGGAATTTAATATTTTATTAGCTCAAAATCCAATAAATAAACCATTGATATCAATTGCAATATTTATTGTATCCATGTTAGTCGGCTATAAAATAATAAAAAATGTTCCAAGCTTACTTCATACCCCTTTAATGAGTGGTATGAATGCACTGTCAGGGGTTACCATAATAGGTGCCCTTGCAGTTATGGCTATGGATTTAAGTGCAAAATTAAAAATATTTGTATTTATAGCAATTGTACTTGCGGCTTTTAATATGGTTGGAGGATTTAAAGTTACAGATAGAATGCTTAGAATGTTTTCAAAGAAAGGAGATAATTGATTATGACAGTTGTCTTTCTTATTTTGATAATAATGGTTCTTATAGGTATAGCAAGTATGAGCAAAGTAAAAACTGCTGTAAATGGAAATTTAATTTCTGCTTTAGCAATGCTTATCGCAGTAGTTTTTATAATGTATAGTTCAAATATTTTGACAAATCCTTTAGCGTGGATTGCAATAATAGTAGGAGCTTTATTAGGCTATGTAATGGCTGTCAAAGTAAAAATGATTCAAATGCCACAGACAGTTGCAATGCTAAATGCTTTTGGTGGACTTGCAAGCTTTATAGTAGCAGTTGTAAGTATAAATGATGAAATTTTTACAAAAATCACAGGATTAATTGCAATATTTATAGGATTAGTTACTTTCTTTGGATCAATGATTGCAGCAGGAAAACTTTCGAAAAAGCTTTCTCAAAGACCAGTTGTTATAAAAAATCATAGCTTAATTATAAATATAAACTTGATAATTCTATTAGTACTTTTGATTTTGTCACTTACTAAAGCTATATCACTTACAAATTCTTTGATGTGGATTTCAATATTTTCAATAATATTTGCAATACTATTTTCCATAAGAGTAGGAGGAGCAGATATGCCAATAGTTATCTCTCTTTTAAATTCTACATCAGGAGTTGCAGGATCTATTTCTGGAATGGTAATATTTAATCCACTTCTAATATCAGTAGGAGCAATAGTAGGAGCAAGCGGACTTATACTTACACAAATAATGTGTAAAGCTATGAATAGAAATCTAAAAGACATCCTACTTGGGAAAACAAGTCTAAAACCAAAAGCAAAATCATCAGAAAATATAGATAATAAAAAACCTGAAGAAAAACAAGTAATCAAAGATGATTTCAAAAAAGATTCATCCGATGAAATAAATCCAATAAAAGAAGCTAAAAATGTAATAATAGTACCAGGCTATGGAATGGCATTATCCCAAGCCCAATCCAAAGTAAAAGAACTTATGAATAAGTTAGAAGAAAATGGAGCAAAAGTAGAATTTGCAATACATCCAGTAGCAGGAAGAATGCCAGGCCACATGAATGTCTTATTAGCAGAAGTAGATATAGATTATGATAAATTCATAGAATTAGATGAAGCTAATAAGAAATTCAAAGATACAGATCTAGTAATAGTAATAGGAGCAAATGATGTAATAAATCCTGCAGCAAATACAGCAAAAGATACCCCAATATATGGAATGCCAATATTAAAGGTAGAAGAAGCAAAGAATATAATAATATGTAACTTTGATAAAAAGCCAGGATATGCAGGAGTAGAAAATTCGCTCTATGAAAATAAAGACACGAGATTATTACTAGGAGATGCTAAAGATTCTATAGATACTTTAATAAAAGAAATGAATTAACTTCGAGAAATCGAAGTTTTTTCTTTGATTTTTAAAAGTTTACAAAAAATGTTGACAAAACGATATAACAATGGTATCCTTAACTGATGTATGGGATCTATCCATACAAAATTACAGGAGGTGTTTTGATGGCAGATAAAGTTAAATTGGAATGTACAGTGTGCAAGAGCAGAAACTATGACACTACCAAAAATAAGAAAACCAATCAACAAAGATTGGAGCTTAAGAAGTATTGCCCATTCTGTAGAAAACACACTATTCATAAAGAAACTAAGTAAGGAGTAATCAATGGCTAAGAAGAAAGACAGCTATTTAAAGTCTGTTAGAAAAGAATCTAAAAAGATTAATTGGCCCACCAAAAAGACAACACTAGATTTTACTAGTTTAGTATTGATAATAAGTGTAATAGCCGGATTAATCATTCGGATCTTAGATATGATTTTCTCTGGATTACTTGGACTAATTATTTAATAGGTGCATTATGCCAAAAGATTTTAATGAAGATGAGAAAGATTTTGAAGTAGAAGATTCTACTGAAAAAGTCGAAAAGCCAGAAGGCAAAAAGCCAAGATGGTATGTCGTTCATACTTATACAGGCCATGAGAATAAGGTTAAAGATAAAATTCAATCTATGATTGAAAATGAACAAAACCCTGATATAATTGATGTGGCAGTTCCAATAGAGGAATATGTTGATAAGAAGAATGACGCAAACAAAATCAAGCAAAGAAAATTATTTCCTGGATATGTAATGGTTAAAATGAATATCACCAACAGAAGTTGGTATATTATAAGAAATACTGCAGGAGTTACAGGATTTGTAGGTCCTGATTCAAAACCAATACCACTAAGTCCAGAGGAAGTTAGAAAGTTCGGTATCAAAGAACCTAAGATGGTATATGATATTGACGTGAAAAAAGGCGACCATGTAAAAGTAGTAAATGGACCTTTTGAAGACTTTGTTGCAGAGATACTAGAAGTTGATAATGAAAAGCAAGAAATAAAAGCTCTAGTAGATATGTTTGGAAGAGAAGTACCATTAGATTTTGGCTTTGAAGATGTAGAAAAGATTTGATAACAAAGCTTACGTTTAGTAAGTGGGAGGGTTAAACCCCGACTAACCACAAGGAGGATAATATGGCAAAAGGAAAAGAAGTACAAGCTTTAGTTAAATTACAAGTACCAGCAGGAAAAGCAACACCTGCACCTCCAGTAGGAACCGCATTAGGACCTCATGGAGTAAATATGATGCAATTTGTTCAGGAATTCAATGCCAGAACAGCAGATCAAGCTGGAATGATTATACCTGTAGAGATCACTATTTATAAGGATAGATCATTTGAATTTATAACAAAAACACCACCAGCACCAATTTTAATCAAAAAGGCATGTGGAATCGACAAAGCAAGCGGAGAACCTAACAAAAAGAAAGTAGCAAAGATTAAAAAATCACAAATTCAAGAGATTGCTGAAACAAAAATGAAAGATTTAAATGCAGCAAGCTTAGAAGCAGCTATGAGAATGATTGAAGGTACCGCTAGAAGCATGGGAGTTACTGTAGAGGATTAGTGGAAGAGGAAACTCGTTATACCACGAAGGAGGAAAAATGGCTAAAAGAGGTAAAAAATACATTGAATCAAAGAAATCTTTTGATTCAACTAAAGAATATGAATATAAAGAAGCTATAGGAATAGTTGAAGATACTGCTAAAGCTAATTTCGACGAGACAGTTGAATTACACGTTAAGCTTGGAGTAGATAGTAGACATGCAGACCAACAAGTAAGAGGAACTGTAGTTCTTCCAAATGGAACAGGTAAAAAAGTAAGAGTTCTTGTATTTGCAAAGGGAGATAAAGTAGAAGAAGCTTTAAATGCCGGAGCAGAATATGCAGGAGGAGCTGAATTAGCAGAAAAAATCCAAAAAGAAAACTGGTTTGATTTTGATGTTGTAATTGCAACACCAGACATGATGTCAGTTGCAGGAAGACTTGGTAGAGTTCTTGGACCAAAAGGATTAATGCCAAACCCAAAATCAGGAACAGTTACTATGGATGTAGCAAATGCAGTTAAAGAAGTTAAAGCAGGTAAAGTAGAATATAGAACAGATAAGAACAACTTAGTTCATGTTCCAGTAGGAAAGGTATCTTTTGGAGAAGAAAAACTTACAGAGAACTTAAGAACTTTGATGTCAGCAATTGTAAAAGCAAAACCTGCTGCAGCAAAAGGAAAATACTTAAAATCAGTTACATTAGCTTCAACAATGGGTCCTGGTGTTAAATTAAGCACAACAAAAATAATGGACATAATTGAAAAATAATTTGCATATCACAAAATAAAGTGGTATACTTTATAAGTCAAATAAATATGGCTGCCAAAGACTACAGAGACTTTATAGTTTAATTATTCTGTATAGGTGGGAAAGAGAAACTACATCCCCACCGATGTAGGTATAATTAAAATTATGCCTATATAAAGTGGGGTTTATATATGCCTACTAACAGCCTGATTTAGGAGGTGAAAGAGTGAAAGATTATGTATTAAATCAGAAAAAAGCAGTTATTGAAGAAATCAAAACAAATATTCAAAACGCTAAATCAACAACATTAGTTGGATTTAATGGAATGAGCGTATCTGAAATAACTGAACTTCGTAACAAATTTAGAGAAAAAGATGTAAACTACAAAGTTTACAAAAACACAATGATTAGATTTGCTTTTGATCAATTAGGATATGAAGAAGCTGATGAACTATTATCAGGTTCAAACGCATTGGTTTTCTCAAATGAAGATCTTGTAGAAGGACCAAAGATAGCAGCAGAATTTATCGATGATGATGAAGATAACAAAGACAAGTTAAAGATCAAAGCAGGTATAGTTGAGGGAGATCTACTTAACGAAGAACAAATCATGGCAATTGCTAAGTTGCCACCTAAGGAAGTATTACTTTCAATGCTTGTCAATACAGTACAAGCACCAATTAGAAAACTTGCACAAGATACAAATGAAATCATAGCAAAACTTGTTTATGGACTTGATGCAGTTAGAGAAAAGAAAGAAAACGAAGCAGCTTAATAGAAAAAATAAATTAACGGAGGTATTATAATGGCTAGCGAAAAAGTTACACAAATTATTGACGAAATTAAAGAACTTACAGTATTAGAATTATCAGATTTAGTAAAAGCACTTGAGGAAGAATTCGATGTTAAGGCTCAAGCACAAGTAGTTTCAGCACCAGCAGCAGGTGGAGCAGCAGCACCAGCAGCAGAAGCTGAAAAAACAGAATTTGACGTAGTATTAAAATCAGCAGGACAATCAAAAATCAACGTAATCAAAGTAGTTAAAGATGCAGTTGGAGTTGGACTTAAAGATGCAAAAGCTCTTGTAGATGGAGCTCCAAAAGCAATACTTGAAGGCGTATCAAAAGATGAAGCTGAAAAAGTTAAATCTCAATTAGAAGAAGCTGGAGCTGAAGTAGAATTAGCTTAGTTTATAAATCTAATTTGAAATTCAAAAGATTCCATAATTATGGAATCTCAGAACGTAGACAAACCCAGCTTTTTGCTGGGTTTGTTTCTACTATCTAA